>JBAVOF010000307.1:0-3521 GCA_049691835.1 Polyangiales bacterium | reverse complement strand
CAAGGCGCTGGACGACCCAGAGGTGCTCAAGCAGGTTCGCGCAATCCTCGAAAAGCAAAAACTGGTCTTCGCGCT
The DNA here is from genome assembly GCA_049691835.1 of Polyangiales bacterium. Taxonomy (GTDB): domain Bacteria; phylum Myxococcota_A; class Polyangia; order Polyangiales; family Houyiibacteriaceae; genus SG8-38. Next base: position 3,446 of record JBAVOF010000307.1, on the reverse strand, counting down.
TTGGGGAGAAAACGGTTTCCGCTCGTACTTCAGCCGGCGGCCGATCCGGACGCCAGACGACATGAAGGGTGTGCGCTATCGCTCGCAAGAGGCGATCGCGCACGTCGAAGCATACAAGGCGCTCGGCGCGAGCCCGGTGACCATCGACGTCGCCAACACGATGACCAGTCTGCAGACCGGCGTCGTGGACGGCTTCGACAACACTCCCCTCTTTGCGATGGCGACAACCTGGTATCAGGGCCTCGAGGACGGTCAGCGCAATCTATTCCTGTCTCGCCACTCGTATCAGCCTGGGATCGTGGTGTATTCGAAGAAGTGGTTCGATACCCTGCCAGCCGACATTCAGAAGGTGCTGCTGAGCGCACCCTACGACCTGACGGTCTGGGGTCGTGAGCAAGTCCGTAAGATGGAGCCCGTTCTGCAGAAGAATCTCGTCCGCTACGGCTATGAGATTCATGAGCCGACTCCAGCCGAGCTGCAGAAGTTCAAGGACAAGGAGAAGGGCGTCCCCGAATCCGTGGCCAAACAGGTCGGTCCCGCCGGCCAAAAGTTGCTCAAGGCAGTTCGCGCGGCACTGGCGAAGTAGCCAAAACGCCGTGGGGCTAGCCCCCTGGTCGATGCAGCGGGTCGACCTTAAGGGGTTTCCCCATGAATGTGGACCCAGGTCCCCGGATTGTCTTCGGTCGCGGAGCCACCGTACCAGATCTCGGGGAGATCAGGGCCGGCCCAGTTGTAGAGCCACTTGGCGTCGTGAGGCGCCAGGTTGATGCAACCGTGGCTCCTCGGCCGACCAAATCGGTCGTGCCAGAACGCCGAGTGGAAGGCGTACGCCCCCTTGAAGTACATCACGTAGGGAACGTCCTCGAGGGAGTAAGGTGGCGCGCCCGGCGCATCGTCGTCCATGGTCGATGTCAGATCCTTGCTGCGAATGCGATAAAGACCTTGCGGCGTGCGGTAGTCCAGCTCTGGGCTCGGCACCTGGGAGCGACCGCTGGAGATTAGCGTGACGTAGCGCGCCTTCTTCCACTCGTACGCGACGAGAACCTGATGGGTGAGGTCGACATCGATCCATCGCTCCCCCTCCCCGACCTCCGGCGGCGGCGTGGCGGCCGCGACGATCGACACGTCTGCCTCTCGAATGAGACCTTCGTCCCCAACCACGAGGTACGCGTTCTCGTCGATGAGCCGACGTGAACGCACCGGCAGCCAGGTACGCCGCTCGAGGCTGTCACGCGTGGCCCTCAGCTTCCCCCGATCGTTGATCCGATAGATCGTCGTTGCTTTCGCCTGGGTCACCGCTACCGGCAGGTCCCAGTCCTGCCCGTCCAATTCCTGACCGCGGAATTGGCTCCACCCCGCGCGCCGCAGGTCCTTCGCAGGCACGAACCCGTTTTGCTGTGTGCGCCAATAGGTCTCCCCATCCTTTTCGAAGGTTCGGTCCAAGCTGACGTAATACCCTGGCCGAAGGATGCGCAAGACCAGCGGGTTGTCGCGCTTCACCGTCTGGCCCGGACGTTCGAACGGGGCCGGATCCACACCGACGCCTGCCTCAGCCACCTCGTAGATCTCGTCCGCACGTGGCAGCCTCCGGTAGATCGGGGTTGGATTTCGAACGGTCGCGTACGCGTACGGGATCACCGCCTCACGGTCCGGCTGCCGTGCCCGAGACTCGGGGAGCCGATCTCCCGAGAACACGATGATGTCTCGTCCGTGACAGGCGAACCCGCCGGTGTTCAACTCGAACCACCCCCCCTCGCAACCTTCGTACCCAAGTGGCTCCGTCGTGGTGGATTGAAGAACCGCGCCGGCTCGTAAGTATCCAATACGCGCACCTGCAGAGCTCGGAGCATCGCGGATGGGCGCGACGAACCGCTTCGCGAAGACTCGCTGCGGCGGCCCGAGGTCGCGCGGCTCGCTTGGAGGCTCGAACGGAACCGAAGCCAGGGTTTCATCGAGGCTGCAGCCCGCAAACGCGAGCCAAGCCAACGTACGAAACAGCACAGCCCAGGAGTCGGACGAAACTCGACGTGTGCACCGCACATCCATGGTCTGCTACGAACTGTCATTAGGATGCGCGCGGGTCAACAAGTCGAAGCGTTTTCCACGACGTTCGGACTCGTGGCCTCCGCGGCCCTGCACCTCGCCGCGTTGGCGTACATTGCGAGCGCCACCCGGCAGTTCGACTTCGATTTCGAGCTCACCCTCCCCGCCGAGGTGGAATTCGGTCTGACCGACGGCATGACGATGGCCGTGGCCCCCGGATCGCACGGGACTGCAAACCCGACGAACCCCATCGGGTCGCGAGCCGCAAACCAGGCGCGGCCACACAGCGACGACGCGACGGTCGATGCAGGCGTGGAAGTTGACGCGGGCGTCGACGCTGGCACGGACGCTGGCACGGACGCTGGCACGGACGCTGACACTGGCACTGACACGGACGCTGGCACGGACGCTGACACTGGGACCGATGCGGTGCCGGTTGCAGCTCCGACGCTCACCGGACCATCCCGCATCCCGCCCGGCGCTCAACTCGCGTTGCGCGTCGATATGAAGCGTGTTCGCGAATCACCGCTTGCGGCGGACGTCACCAGGTTTTTGCAGGGAGTTCCGGACTGGCAGCTCATCCTCGATGGGTCCGGGATCGACCCCGTTGCGGACCTCGACAGACTGCTCGTGGCGACACCGAATCTGCAACGCTCCAAGCTCGCGTTGGCCGGCCGGCACCGGCACGATGAGGGCTTCGCACGCGCTAGCGTCCAGCGTCTCGCGCGCTCACGAGGCCAATCGGTGCGCTGGCAGCGGCGATACGGTGTGGCCACTGCGCCCTGGCGCAATCGCGACGAAACACCACGGACAATCGCGCTCCTGAGCCCCCAGCACTTCAGCATCAGTCGCCAACAGGATCTCGAACGAATCCTCGCAATGACCAGGGCACGCGAGCTTCGCGATCCCGACAAGGAGGGACTCGTCGCGGCCCACGGTCCGGACGCGCTGCTCTCGATGGGGCCAAACGAAGTGATCTCGCTCGAGATCGAAGGCGTGCACCAGTTCGTCATCGGGAACATCAATCACATCCCGGTCCGTTTGCGCGTGGCGGTTCGCGAGACGGGACCGGACGAAGCAACCGTCAGCGTCCTGGCCACCTTCGCGTCAGAAGACGAAGCGCGCGCAGCATCCGTCTACTGGAAGAAAGTGACGACGTTCTATTCGCAACAGCTCATCATGACGATCGCCGGATTTGGGAAGACGCTTCGGCGGATGGATCTCGAACCGGAGCAAGAACGGATTCAGTTGTCCTTCAAGCTCAGCGCCGATCAGATCCGCTTCATCCTGAGCTATGCGGAGGGACGGTTGCGCGGAGCGAGCCCTGCTCCCAGGCAGCCGAGCCCAACAAAAAAGGGGCCCTGAGGGCCCCTTTTCTCGATTCGCTAACTCAGTGGCTCAGA
>JBAVOF010000306.1:0-11000 GCA_049691835.1 Polyangiales bacterium | reverse complement strand
CCATCAGGTCGCCGGGCGCGAGCCCTGGCGAAATTCCTCCCGCCGCGTTCGTCACGATCAATGTCTTTGCTCCGAGGGCGGCCATCAATCGAATGCCGAACACGACCTCGGTCGGGGAATGGCCTTCGTAGAGGTGGATCCGACCCTGCATGGCGACGATCCGTTTGCCCGCCTTTGCCCCCACGACGAGGTTGCCGGCGTGCCCCGACACACTAGAGAGCGGCATGTGGGGGATTTCGCCGTAGGGGATTGCAAGCACGTCGTCGAACGTATCGGCGTAGCCCCCGAGCCCCGATCCGAGGACCAAGGCGATCTTCGCGTCACCGGTCCGATCTGCAACCGCGGCTTTGGCCTGCTCGAGTGCCTCCATCATCCCGCCTCATCGTACGACAGCTCGGTTATAGTGCCTTCCAGATGATCAGACGAGTCGCAATCGCGTGTTTGATGGCCTTGCTCGGTTGTGCGGGACGGAGCGCCGATGGACTCGCCAGCGAAACGGCCCGTGAGGTCTCGGAGGTCGAAGTCGAAACGAGCGTCGTCGAGCCGCCCGTCCTGGTGTCGCTCGTGCCCGTCTCGACCGCCGAGGAGATTCCGCGCGATTGCTCCAACCCGACCGAAGAGCAATGCAACGCGATCGACGATGATTGCGACGGCGTGATCGACGACGGCTGCGGCTACGGCACGGGCCTGATGCAGGTTACGGCGTCGTGGGATACGGGCGCGGACATAGACCTCTACGTCACGGGTCCGCTAGGTGACACGCTGAGCTTCCAACGACCCGCGACGCCATCCGGCGGGCGCGTGGATCACTCGGGACGAGGCGATTGCGTGGGCGAGATGCCAAACCCACAGATCGAGAACGTCCGTTGGGTCGGCACGCGGCCCCTGGACGGCATCTACGACGTCGAGGTGCACTACTGGGGCGAGTGCGTCAGCAGCGGGGGCCCGACGAGGGTGACGATTTCCGTGGCCGTCGGGCGTCGGATCGCGGGTCAATACCGCCAAACATTGCTACCCGGCGAACGGATTCGCGTCCTGCGCTTCATCGTCCAATGACGGGTCGCCGCCAAGGCGTGCTCTTTGGTCTATGCCTCACACTGCAAGGGTGCATCCTCCTGGGGTTGTCGCTCGCCGCTCGCTCCGGCTGCAGGCCGTCGAGCGTGGTCATCGCACTATTGGCATGTTTCGTTCCCTACCTGGGGTCGCTCGTCTTTTCACGCTGCGTGCCTCAGCGACGAACCCTGGATCTCATCGCGATCTCGACCGCTCTACTGTTTGGCGCGGCGCTCGTCCTCGCACCGCCGCTCCTGTCAGACGATCTCTATCGCTATCTCTGGGAGGGGCGGATCTGGCTCGAAGGAGGCAACCCCTACCGCACTGCTCCCGATGATCCCGCGCTCGCGCATCTCCGCGATGGCCTTTGGGCCCAGATCAACAACAAGCCCCTCGCCAGTATCTACCCGCCGCTTTCGCAACTCCTGTTTGTCGTCACACAATGGCTGGGCGGCAGTGTTTGGGCTTTGAAACTGGTGGCGCTCTTGGCCCACGTGCTCTGTGTTGCATCGCTCGCGCTGCTCTCGACGACACGCAGAGCCTCGTTGGCGCTCGCCATCAACCCATTGCTGATCGCCGAAGCGGCACTCAACGGCCATTTCGACATTCTCTGTGGCCTGGCGCTGCTCATCGTTTCGTGGGCCATGGCGCGTCAACGCATCGTGCTGGCAGCGGCCGCTACGATTGTGGCGGTTGGACTCAAAGTCGTGGGCTTGGTCGCCCTTCCACTGTTCGCGCGGCGCCCCAAGATCTTGATGGCGACGGCGTTTGCCTCGGCGCTATTGCTCCTGCCCCTGGTCTGGTCGCGTGCGCCGGTCGATCCCAGTTCCGGACCGGGTCAGTTTGCGACTCGGTGGCGCGGCAACGAGAGCGTTTTTGCCTTGCTCGATTGGTTGAGCCGCCAGGTATTCGACCAGAGCACTTCCTCCCTCGTCGCGCGTTCGCTCGTCGTAGCCCTCTTCCTGGTGCTCTGTGCGATCGTCGCGAGGCGTGCCGTACCGCCGCTGCAGGGCATCCGAGGGTTGCTGTGGGCGCTCTTGCTCCTCGCTCCGCAGGTCCACCCCTGGTACCTCGCGTGGCTTCTGCCGGTCGAGCTCGCGGCGGGGGGTTTCGCGGGCTTGCTCTGGAGCGCCGTCGTGCTTTGCGCCTACGTACCGCTGGACCGTTGGGTCGCCGAGGGTTCTTGGAGCATGCCGGGCTGGCTTCAGGTCCTGGAGTATTCGATTCTGGCCCTTGCCCTCGTCCTCGATCCTAGGCGTCCGAGCCTTCGGAGCCAGCCCGCAGAATCAGGAATTCGCGGGTGATTCGGACCAATTGCGCTACAGTCTCGCTCGAGTCCCTCACGGACGCCGTTTTGGGTTGCAGGCAAGGCCGCAGCCTCTAGACTACGCGCCCCTGAAACCCAGGGACTGACGGATTCACCATGTACGCGGTCATTCAAACAGGCGGAAAACAATATCGGGTTGCCGAGGGCGACACGATTCGCGTCGAAAAGCTGGCAGGCGACGTCGGCTCCAAAGTGGAGTTCACCGATGTCCTCATGGTCGGCGGCGAGAAGGTCGAAGTCGGCAAGCCGCACGTCGGTGGAGCCAAAGTGACGGCTGAGATCGTCGCACAGGACCTCGCCAAGAAAATCATCGTTTTCAAGATGAAGCGCCGCAAGGGCTATCGGAACCGACGTGGTCACCGGCAGCCCTACACCGAGCTTCGCATCGAGAGCGTCAAAGGCTAAGGGAGCGCCATGGCACACAAGAAAGGTCAGGGCTCGTCCCGCAACGGCCGCACTTCGAACCCTCAGTATCGCGGCGTCAAGGTTTTCGGCGGGCAGTCCGTGCCCGCTGGCAGCATCTTGGTTCGTCAGGTTGGTTCGTCTTTTCATCCCGGTTCCAACGTGGGCGTGGGCAAGGACTACACCCTTTGGGCCAAGGTCGACGGCGTGGTGAAGTTCGAGCGGCGCGGCCGAACCGGCAAACGCGTCAGCGTCTATCCCGCCGACAACTGAGCGACTCCTTGCAGGAGCGTTTTCCGGCGCCTGAGTTCGACTCCCCCACCGGGAGCGTCTTTCCACCCCCGGCCGGACGTAGGGTCTATTGCAATCGCAATCTGCGGCTAGATCAGGTCAAAGCCGTCGGGTTCGACATGGACTACACGCTCGCGATCTATCGACAGGCCGAAATGGACCGGCTCAGCATCGAGGCGACCGTCCGGAAGCTGGTCGATCGGGGTTACCCCGAAGAGCTTCTCTCGATGAAGTACCGGACCGACTTTCCGATCCGCGGGCTGCTGATCGACAGGAAGTTGGGCAACGTCCTGAAAATGGATCGCTACCGGTACGTGAAGACGGCGTATCACGGCTTTCGCCGCCTCAGCCGCGAGGAGCGACGCGGCGCGTACCACACCCGACGTCTTCGTCCCGGAACCGGGCGCTATCACTGGGTGGATACCCTCTACTCCCTGTCCGAGGTGGCGGTCTACGCGGCCGTGATCGAGCATCTGGAGGGGCGCGGAGGGACGCTCGACTATGGGCGTCTCTTTTCCGACATCCGGCAGTGTGCCGACCTCTCTCACCAGGATGGCTCGATCCTCGACGTGGTGCTCGGCGACTTGCCTAGGTATGTCGACCGAGACTCCGATCTTGGCGCACTGTTTCACAAGCTCCGAAGTGCGGGCAAGCGCTTGTTCCTTCTGACGAATTCAGGCCCCCAGTACACCGATGCGATGATGTCGTATCTGCTCAACGATGCGCTCGACGAGTATCCGAGCTGGAAAAACTACCTCGACTACATCTGCACCGCCTCCAAGAAGCCCGGCTTTTTCACGGATAGAGCGCCTTTCGTCGACGTCGAAACGCAGGAGACGAGTCGGGAACCCGTGCGTGGCCGGATGTACACCGGGGGCAACATGACCGACCTGCAACGGGCCTTGGGCTTCGCCAGCGACGAGGTGCTCTACGTGGGCGACCACATCTACGGCGACGTGCTTCGCGCGACCAAGGAGTCTGCCTGGCGGGCGGTCATGATCATCCAAGAGATGGATGACGAGCTCCGGGTCCTCCGCGAGCACGCTTCGAGCTTCGAGCGCGCCGACTCGCTCCAGCAGATGCGAGACGTGGTGCAGGACGAGCTCCGTGAGCACCAGGCGCGCCTCAAACGGATCGAGCGCACGCTCCAGGGGCAGGAGACGGCTCCGGACAGGGCGGTCTGGGACGCGAAACGCGTCCGCCATCGGCGCTCGATCGATCGTCTGCGGGCGCAGATCAAGGAGCTCGACGCGGAGCGAGCCGCGCTCGATGAGGTGCTCGATGATGCGTTTCACCCGTTTTGGGGCTCGTTTTTCAAGGCCGGCAACGAGGTTTCGAACTTCGGAAACCAAGTCGAGCAGTACGCTGCGCTCTACACCTCGCGCGCGACCAATCTGTTGCAGTACTCCCCGATGCACTACTTTCAGAGCCCGCGACACCGCATGCCGCACGAGACGGGGAACTCTCCGGGCACATGAAAAACGCGAATTTGTTGTTCGCTAACCGCGTCACTTGTCTATACTGCGGTCCTACTCACAACGGAGCGTGACATGGCGAAAGCGGCCACCAAGAAATCCAGCAAAAAACGGGCGGCGAAGAAATCGGCGCCCAAGAAGACATCCAAGAAAGCAGCGCCGAAGAAGGCGGCGAAGAAGCGGTCCGCCAAGAAGGCAGTACAGGCCGAGGCCGCTTCCTTGAAGAAGAAGGCCGCCAAGACGCGAGCCAAATTCAAGAAGAGGATGACGAAGGCCAAGAAGGAAGCCGAAAAAGAAACGGCGGCCTTGAAGCAGAAGGCGACGCAGGCGTTCGCCGAGCTCGAACACAAGCTCGATGAAGCGGCCAAGAAGCTGAAGCCGAAAAAGAAGAAGCCGGCCACAAAGAAGTAGGCGGAACGGGGTGGAGCCAAGGGGGATCGAACCCCTGACCTTCGCACTGCCAGTGCGACGCTCTCCCAGCTGAGCTATGGCCCCTTGAGGGACGCCGTTCTGCTTCGATGCTCGTCCTTTGTCAATCGCTCGGCGGAAACCCCGCAAATCTTGACCTTTTCCGCCGCCCCGGCGAAAGGGAAAGGCGATGCGATCGGCTGTATTCCTCGCGACTCTGCTTGCAGCGTGCAACGGATATGACGATCTCGCGCTGCTCGAGGTCGATGAGATCGAGCCCGCCGAGGTCGAAGCTGGCGGGACGCTTCTCGTCCACGGTCGCGGCTTTCCGCTTGGCCGGATCCCGGAGATCGCGCTTCGGGGTTCGGCCTATCGTCCAGGACAGCCGGTTAGGGCGGTGGACGTACCTCTCAATGGCAGCGTGCAGTCCGACTCGCTGATCGAGGTCCCCATCGGAGACGAGCTCATGGAAGCCCTTGGCGGTCGTGCCACCGTGGACGGGGAGCTGAGGGTCGGGTTCCGCACGGCTGACGATCACCGCGATATCTTTTCGGCTGAACGTGTGCGCCTCGACTTTCTACCCGACACCTCCGCGCTGCTTCGCGCCAAAGGTGCGGGCGAGCCCCGGAGCGGGTTGCCGGACGCCGAGGGCTTCGGCCTCGAGCTTTCCCACGAGGAGCTGGGCACCGTGGGTGTGCGTGTGCTTTCGGTCGAACCGGACGGGTTAGCCGCGACGCAGGGCGTGAAGCCGGACGACACCCTCGTCGGGCTCGATGGAATGAACCTCTACAGCCGGCGGGACTTCCTTCCCGACCCGAGCAAGCACGAGTCGACGGTGCTGGTCGCTCGGCAGGGGCTTCGCGGCGTTCACGCACTTCGCTGGCCTCACGAGGCTACCCAGCGTTCGTTGGATCCGATCGGCCTGGCAGTTTTGGGCCTACTGGGCTTGCTGCTCGGCGCGCTCTCTCCCGCCGCGCTCTGCGTTCGCGCTGTGCCTCCGCCGTTCTTGGCCTCGGCATGGCTCCTCCGTTCGAGCCTGGTGCTGATTTTCGCCGTTCTGCTGCTCTGGGCGCCGGCACTCCAATGGACGAGCATGTGGATCTTGGGGCTGGGCACTTTCGCGGCGCTCGGCGCGCTCGCAGGACGGCACCGCGGGGGGGTCATCGGATTTGCCTACGCTGTCGTTGCGACACTGACCGTGATGCTGCTCGCGCGCTCGGCAAGCATCTCGGCGATCGTGTCCGCGCAAGGCCCAGCGGTGCTGCATTGGTATCTCTTCCAATCACCTGCTTCGTTGCTCGCATTGGGCGCCTATCTTCACGGGCTCGACGCGGCGAGCTCTCGTCCGGGGGTCTCTGCATCGCCTTATTGCGCGGCCGCCGCCGTCCTAGGCGCCTCACTGTTTCTCGGGGGTTGCCCGCTCGTCGGCTCAGTGGCGAGCATCGCGACCCTCGTGGCAAAGGCCGCGGCGATCATGGTGGCGGCCAGGGTCTTCGAGATGAGTCCCCGGGCTGCTGTGACTTGCTCGGGGTTGGGGCTCGGGCTTGCAATCCTCGGGCTCCTGGTCGATCTGGGCGACCTCTTTCCGCAGTGGAGCGCTGTGGCCGTTGGCATCGTGTCCGCGATCGTGGTGCGCAGCCTGGTGCCGAAACTGCGTCGCGAGTCGGTCGCCGCGCTCGTCTAAGCGACTTGCCGCAGGAAATCGCTGAGCAACACGCGTTGCTCCGCCGAAGGCGAGAGAAATTGCAGCCCGGCCTCGTGTCCCCGATCGCCTGCAGGATTGACCCAGCGAATCGACGCCGCGCATTCGAATGGTGATCGATCCGGGTCCTCGATCCCGTCCTGCGTGAGAAAGAAGCTGACAGTGACGACCTCGCCCACAGTGAGCGGCCGCGCGAACAGGATAGCGGCCCCGCCCGTGCTCAGGTTCCTGGTCTCCGCGTGGAGCGTCTCTCCGGAGATGGTGAGCTCGCAGGAGATCCGGACAGGGTAGCGCTCGTGTCGTCGCTGCTGAGATGGCGCGTGCTTCACACCCCCATGATGAGCAAGATGGCGCCGGGAGCAAAATTGCGGATCTCAGTGGGTCTCCAGGCGCCGTGCCCGGGAGCGTGCACGCACCTCGTCGGCTTCCGCGCGGAGGTCTTGGTTGCCCGGTTCGTCGCGCAGCAGCGCCGCGTAGATCGCAATGGAGCGCTTGAAGTGGCCCTGGTCGGCGAGGATCCGGGCCATGGTTCTGGTTGGGAAGGGCTCCTCGAACATCCCAGCGCTTTTGGAAAAAACCCCGGCTGGCGGGCGGCCTGGTGGCCCTGACGGGGGTTCCGCCGCGGTCTCCGCCGGGCTCGATACGGCCTGCCCGGACCCTGGCACTGACCTTGGCAGTGGCACGGGCGCTGGCACCGGCACTGACGCTGACGGTGGCACCGACACTGGCGCTGGCACCGACGCCGGGGATTCGGTCGGGTTCCGCTCCGCCGAGACTGACGGCACCGGAGCGTCGGAGGGTTTGCCGAAACGCTTTGGTTCCTCTTCTCTTCGGGGCTGCAGCGCCCACTTCGCGATGCCCAGCACTTTGCCGAGCAGACCCTCGGACGGTGGGCCGGCGACCCGATTGCGTATGGCATGGATCAGCTGCCCGCGGCTCATCGCATACGTATCGCTCACGCCCAGCCGCTCGGCTTCATCGCGAAGCTCTGGCGTGGTCAGGTTGTAGAGTCGGGTCAAATCCATCGGACCAGTTCCGGGTTCAGCCGTTGTAGCGCGATCTTGGCCTGGTCGCAGTCCTGGTCGATCTGCCGTCGCAGGGCCTCCGCTCCGCTGAACTTCGACTCGCCTCGAACACGGGCCACGAAGCCCACGCGCATGAGCTTTCCGTAGAGGTCTCCGTCAAAACCAAACAAATGCACCTCGACCGAACGACCCGCTTCGAACGTCGGTCGGTTTCCCAGGTTGGCAACGCCGTGCCGCAGCGGGCCCGCGTCGTCGCCGAGGGTCCGCGCCACGACCGCATATACCCCGTCTTTCGGCAAGAGCAGAGCGCCCACCTGCAGATTGGCTGTTCGAAACCCGATTTGTCGGCCCCGTTGATCGCCTCGTACGACGAGCCCTTCCGCCTCGTGCACTCGGGTCATCATCTGTGCCGCGTCCTCGACGTTGCCATCCTCCTCGAGAACTCGGCGAATCCGCGTGGATGAGACCGCATCGCCGCCGTACATGACCGGCGCCACCAACTCGACCGTGAAACCCTCCCGTTCGCCCCACTGACGTAGCGTAGCGACGTTACCCGAGCGCTGATGGCCGAAGTGGAAATCAGGTCCCACCACGACGCTCCGTGCGTGACAGGCGTCCAACAAGACCCGTCCGACGAACCGGTCAGGGGTCATTTTCGAGAATTCACTGTCGAACGGCAGCACGACCACATCGTCGCATCCGGCTGCCTTCAGCAGCTCGATCCGCCGCTCCATGCTCGTGATCAACACGGGCGCTCGTGCGGGTGACAAAACGGCCGTTGGATGCGGGTCGAAGCACATGGCCAGCGTCTGCCAGCCGTGGGCGTCGGCGGTCCGCTTGGCCGCGTCGATGAGCGCCCGGTGACCGAGGTGAACGCCATCGTGGTTGCCAGGGGTGACGACAGAGGGGGGTCGGCGCATCAGCTCACGGGCCCGGAAGCGGTGAACGTGCCGCTCCTTCACTCACCTACAGCGCCCTCGGGTACACTTCAACTCGAATGCGTTCGATCGACACGTTGGTGACGAAGCGCTTTGGGTGCTGTATGGTTGAAAACATGGGGAAATTGAAGGGGCAGTCGAGCCCGGCGCAGGAGGCTCCGTTCGAAGAGGTCATGGATCGTCTTCAAGCCCTCGTCGAGCAGCTCGAAGAGGGAGATTTGCCTCTTGAGCAGTCTCTGGCGATGTTTGAGGAGGGAGTCCGCCTGTCGCGGGCCGGCGCAAAGCGACTAGATGAAGCAGAGCGTAGAGTGGAGGAGCTCCTCGCAGTCGGAGACGAGCTGCAAACGAGTCCTCTCGAAGAAAGCGAAGCGGGGGAGCAATGAGTCAAGTCCTCACGGTACCTACACACTTCAACGACATAGGAGAGCTCTCCGAGGGCTTCCTAGACAGAGTTGAACGAGACACGTTGATCCTCTACGGGCCGGTGGCCTACGAAGACGGCTCCGAGATCGAATTCGTACTGCTGCTTGCCGACGGCTCGCCTGCGCTCGAGGGCGCTGGACGGGTGCGCGCTGCGGTCGATGGCGGGGCAGAGCGCGTGCCGGAGACCCGCTACGACATCGTCGTAGAGGCGCTGCAACTCGACGGTCGGAACGAGGTCGTCTTCGAGCGCCTCGTTCTCTCACGCCAGGCGGTTTCCGATCGCCCACCGATCGACGAAGCGGAGCCGGCCACCGACCAGACGGCCGCCCTGCCTGCCGATGAAGGCGAGACGCTCGCGGACGATCAGCTCGCAGCCGGAGACGAGCCGCTCGTCGAAGAGTTTGATCTCGCTGAGGACGAGGTGTTCTCGGTACCACCCGAGCAGGTCGCATTCGACACGGCACCGCCCCCGGTGACCGAGCAAGAAGAGGACGACGAAGACCATGACTCCGCGACCGTGATTGCGGCAGTCGATGCCGAGGCCATCATGGCCGAGGCGCTCGATTCAGAGTACGCGTTCGAGCATGGCATTGCCTCGGAGCCGAGAGTCGGAATGCCGGTTCCCATCCCTTCGATGGCAGCCCCTCCCGACGCACCGCCCGCACCCCCGACGCTGCGACTTGCCGAGCCCCCGGAGGGCCTGACCCGGCCGTCACTTGCACGGGCCGAGGACTTACTGTTCGCGGCAGACGGCGAAGTCAGTGACGTCCACACCACGGGCCTTTTCGTCTACGAAGAGGGGCTTCCGATTCCGTCTCGACCACCGTTTCCCGATCCGGACCGCCCTCGGCGTGCGCCACCCGTTGAAGCAGCGGGCGAATACGGCGTCGAAGAATCCGAGCCGCCGCAAACCAATGACGACGAATACGAAGAAGTTCGGCTCAGCGATTTCGCTGGAGCTGTCGAAGAGGGGTGACCCGGGATGAACCGCGTTGCCGTGATCCTCGTTTGTGCTCTCGGTCTCATGGTGACGATGCCGGCCAAGGCTGACGCCGTGGTCAACGTCAAAGTGCGCAGCGCCGACAACAAGCCGGTCGACGGCCACGTCGAGTTGCGCGGCGCGGGTGGCACGTTCACCTGTACAACTAGTCAGGGGAGCTGCACGCTGCGAGCTGTGCCAGGTGGTCGGTACACCGCGGTATTCACGCCCAAGAGCGGTAACGCGACCGCGCCAAAGAACGTGATGATCCCGCCCGATGGCAAAGCGGACCTGCACATCGCCGCAAAATAACCAGCGAGTTGGCGCCAGGCCCCCCCGAGCTGTCATCATTTTGGGTGGGGAATACGAAGGGGAATGCGCAGGAGCTGGACACTGCCCTGGTTGGGGGGCGTCGTCGCATTCGCATGCGTCTCACCGGTCCATGCGCAAGCCAACCCTGCAACGGACGACGCCGCCCGCGAAGCGCGGCTGGTCGAGGTCCAGAACAGCTTCAGCGGTCCGACGGGCGGAATCCGCATCATCGACGCGTCCTCGGGGCCTCAGGGCACGTTTCGCCTGGCGCTCAACACGGAGTTCTTCATCATCAGCGACTACTTCGTTCCGACCGACGAGGCGCATCACTTCGCCGGCAACCTTTCGCTGAGCATCACGCCGACCGACTACTTGGAGGTCTTCGTAGCGGCACAAGTGACCGCTGCCTGGGATAATTCCAACGACCCGATGTTGATCCAGCGCGTCGCCGACGTGCTTCTCGGTCTCAAGGGGTTTTACCAGGCCAGGCCCTGGATGGCGGTCGGCGGTGATGCAAGCGTCGCATTTCTGGGTGGGGTCGGCGACGCGCAGGCCACGTTTCGGGCAACGAGCTTTGGGTTCCGTGGCAACCTCACATTCGACTTCCGTGGCTACGAGCGCCGCGAGCTTCCGCTTCTCGTGCGGTTCAACGCACAGTACAGGTT
>JBAVOF010000305.1:0-19254 GCA_049691835.1 Polyangiales bacterium | reverse complement strand
CGCCCCCGATCGGGGTGGTGATGCGGGCGATGATCGTGCCGACCTGGGTCAGGTCCGCGCCGTTCTCGTAGCTGCAGTCGGAGGCGCAGCCGTCACCGTCCGCCAGATTGCCGTCATCGCACTGCTCACCCGCATCGACGACCCCGTCTCCACATGTAGCGGACTGCTCCAACATGCAGGCCGCCGAGCAGCCATCGCCGTCGAGCACGTTGCCGTCTTCGCACTGCTCGGGCGGCGTGAGGAAACCGTCGCCGCACAGCGAGATCCGGAACATGCAGAAACCGTCACAAAGCGCCGTTCCTGGCGGATCGCAGGCCTCGGCGCCGTTGTTGTTGACCACGCCGTCGCCGCAGAACTCGATCACGCAGCCCGTCGTGCATCCATCGCCATTGATGAAGTTGCCATCATCGCACGCTTCGCCCGCGTCGAGGTTGCCGTCGCCGCAGTACGCGCCCGAGCCCCCTTGAATGATGGCCCAGGGGAAGCTGACCACCGAGACTTCGTTTGCGTCTGATGCGCTCGCGGTCACGATGTGTGTTCCCAGCGCATCGGTGGAAACACTGCCAGAGATCTCGCCCGTCGTGTGGTCGATTGAAAGCCCGTTCGGCAAGCCAGCTGCATCGAAGTAGAGCAGATCTCCATTGGGGTCCGTACCCTGAAGGGTGCGAGAGACCGAGGTGCCCACCCTGTCTTCAAAGCTGACCGGATCCGTCAAGCTCGGCGGATCATTGTTGGCGCTGGGCTCCTGAAGGAACAGACGGCCGGCTCCAATCGGTTCCTTGAGCCCGCCGGTATCCGGGCCCTGCCAATTGACGACGAGCGATTCGCTACCTCCGCGCTCGAACATGGTGACTTCGATTGTGTGGTACCCCTGATTGACATTGATCGTGCCAGAACGTTCCTGCGCCGCATGGAGACCGTCGTTGTCGACGATCAGCGCCCCGTCCACGTAGAGCCTGCTGCCGTCGTCCGAGCTCGTGAAGAAGGTGTAGCTTCCGGAGGTGTCGACATACAGAAGGCTATGAAAACGAAACGCGAAATCGTCGTTTCGTTGTCGGACGCCGATATCGAAGCCGCTCGAGGTGCCCGTGGCCTTCGGTGTCAGCGTTCCAAAGTTGGGTAGTGCCGACAGAGCGGCCGTCTCATAGTAGTCGTACACGACACCGTTTTGGCCGACACTCGGGTCCACGCGAAGGATCCATTCGCCCAAGATGTCGACGGCCGGCGTCTCGACCAATGCCTTCGCAAGCGGAGGCATGGCCACTGGCCCGACCGCAGCCGAACGCTGGTAGATCGCCGACAGAGTCGGGTCGCCTGGCGTCAGAATCGTCATACCCGGGTAGCCCAGGTCGTCTCGGACCCCGCCGAACACCAACCCCTGGTTCTCGAACGGTGTGGTGAGCCTGGCATCGAAGCCCGCGTTCGCCCCGCCGGGACGATGGCAGCTCGAGCAGTTCGAATCGAGCCAGGAGCGAGCGCGATCTTCCAACGGGGCGGTCACGTCGTTGTACGAAACCGAACGCAGTAGACCTGGAACCGCCGCCTCATCGAGCGGAGGAGAGAACATTCCAAGTTGGTTCCAGGTAATCAGTTGGTTGCCGCTGAGCCCCGTGCTGGGATAGGTCAGGTCCCCGTTCAGTTGATGGCTGCGTGGGCCTAGCGCGCCCCCGGCGGCGGGAATGTGGCAGCGCGTGCAGTCGTCCCGTGAAGGGAAGTACCAGCTCTGATCGTAGGTGCCGCCATCCTTGAGTTGAATGGTGTAGTCGCCTGATTCTCCCCGCGTGAGTAGATCCGCGTCGGACTGATCGGTTCGCCACCGATAGGTCACGCCGTACCAGGCGCCGTCGTCGCCCTTTGCGAGTAGCCGCGTTTCGAGCGGTATGGTGATACTCGGATCGTTCTCGTCGACCGCGAGCTCGAAATGCTTCATCAGGACCGTCCCTGTGGGATACGTCCAGTTGCCCATCGCCGAGTACCCGA
This sequence comes from Polyangiales bacterium, assembly GCA_049691835.1. Taxonomy (GTDB): domain Bacteria; phylum Myxococcota_A; class Polyangia; order Polyangiales; family Houyiibacteriaceae; genus SG8-38. The sequence goes on along the minus strand of JBAVOF010000305.1, from coordinate 17,274 downwards.
TCTGCTCGGCGGCCGAATCACGGTTTCCGTCATTGGGCAGCGCGATCCACCTCCACTTCAGCGCCGAATCGGACCAGAATGGCTGGTTGAGCCCGTATGGTACCCAAAAGGCGCTCGGTTCGAGCGTCGCGAGGTCTTGAAAAGCACCGGTTTGCGACAGGAGCGCTGGCGGATCGGGGATGGGCTCTCCGATTCGGTCGAGCGTGTACAACGAGTTCGTTCCGTACACGTCGCCGAGATAGACTTCGCCGTCGTTGTCTTGACCCCAGGTCGCCAGACCTCCCGGCGTGAAGGTCGTCAAGAACTTCTTGGTGACGGTCTGCGTGTTCTCGTCCAGCGTAACCGCCCAGAGGTTGCTCGTGACGTAGTCGCCAACGAGGTACTTTCCGTAGAGCTCCGGGAACTTGCTGCCACGGTAGACGTACCCGCCAATGATCGCGTTCGCTTCGGTTCGGGTGAAATCGATGACTGGATCAGTCAGCGTTCCTATGTAGGACGACGGTTGAGCTCGCGGACCGGCGATGAGGCCCTCACGAAACGGCCAACCATAGTTGTTGCCGCAGGCGATGATGTTGATCTCTTCGCGCGACGATTCACCGACCTCGCCAGACCACATGCGGCCGGTTACGAAGTCCTTGGCCAGGCGGTGTGGATTGCGGTGACCGAGCGAGCAGTACTCCCCGAACACGCTGCCGGTTGGATCGACCCAGGGGTTGTCGTCGGGAATGCAGTAGTCGAGACCGGAAACCTCGTCGGTGATGTTCATTGGAGCACCATCAGCGATCGCCGTGTCGACCGTTCGCACCGGTTGGTGGCTTCCAGGCGGGCAGCTCCAGCTTCCATCACCGTTGTCCGTGATGTCCACGGCCAGGCGCATCACGCCGCCCTCGAGGTTGTTGGCGATGTCCTGGGCCGTCACGTAACGGAACTGATCGCCGATGGTGACGATTAGGTATCCGTCATCGTCGAAGACCATCCCGCCGCCACGATGCGATCCATTGTAGAGGCGAAGATTGATCATGACGCGTTCCGAAGCCGGGTCCGCCGCGAGCTCGCCATCAGGAACCTCGAACCGCGACAAGCGGAGGTACGTATTGAAGAACCCACCGGTCGAGCCCATTGGGTAGTTGGTGTAGCAACGGCTCAAGTCCACGGCGTCGCGCGCCGCGTCGAGCGGACAATGGGACGAGTAGTAAACGTAGACGTAGTTGCGGAAAGGAGAGCCTGGGACTCCGAACTCGGGGTGGAACACCAGCCCGAGAAAGCCGCCGTCCCAAACGACCGCCGTCCGATCGCGCAAGTCGAGAAATGGCTCCGCACTGTTGACATTGGGCATGTTCTCGAACGAGAAGATATTGCCGTCGCGAGACCCAACATAGATGCGATCATTTGAAGGGTTCGGCTCGATCACCAGTGTTTGATTGAAGCTCAGGGCTGGAAATGCATCGATGACCTGCCAGGTCGTGGTGCTGAGATCACGCGGCGTCCGAGTGGGTAGGGCGCCGTTCAGAAACGGCCCCACCGGAACCGGCGGCCCCTCCAGCGCAGCTTTCGTCGAGCCGATGCGGGTGCTGGGAGAGCCCTCGTCGGCCGGGTCGTATTCGCCACATCCGGAAGCGACTACACTTGTAATCAACGCAAAGACGATCGCCGCGCGCAGCGCCCGCAGCGGCAAGGGGGGACGACCAGCCATTCGTGCCTTCCGGGGAAAAGAGGGGACCCTCCTTGTAACATGAACGGGCCCGGCGCGAGCGTGACCTGTCCAACACTGTTCGCTTGTGTCGCCTTTTTGTCCTACATTGACCTACAACGCTGGCTCCGGCCCGACCTCGATGCGGTCGAGCTCCAGCTCGCTGTCGACCAGGACCACGCGTAGGGCGTGCGCCCCTTTGCTCAGCTCGGCTCGTAGCGGGGTTCCGCCCGGGTCCAACGAGCTCAGCTCACCGATGGACTCCCCGTCCACCTCGACGCGCACGCGTCCAGTGCCACGTCCGGTAACACGCAAGGCAACACTGCCCGTCTCGGGCGCCAGCAGCATCCACGCGTGCCAACGGCTGACCGGATTCGCCAGCCACGGGATGTGGCGCTGGCACCAAGACGCATTCGCGTTGCTTCGGTGAGACCAATCCGCGTCATCGACTTGAAGCGTCGTGGGCAAGCGCCGGCCATACGACGGCTCGTCGCGAAGCCGCTGCGTCGCCGCGCCAAAGCTCCGCATGATCGGATAGTCACCGGCGCCCGCGAAGTCGTACGTAGGCCAGTATTGGTACACGCCCCAGACCGTCATGAAGCTTCCCGACCGGTCCCATAGCTCGATCGCTTCATCGTTGATGGTCTTGGCTCGCTCGTCCTCGAGCTTGGCCCAATTTTGGATCGGTCTCTGGTCGAGATCTCCGCCAAGCGACCAACCTGCTTCGTACGCGACGACCTGCAGACCGAACGAGCGAGCGTACTTGGCTTGGGTTCGTAGCTGGTAGGCGAAGTCTGGTTCGCCCTCTTGGCCCTGCGCTTCTCCTTTGTCGAAGCCGCTGTCGAGGATCGCGTCTGCGCTCGCAATCCGGACGTCATCGACCAGCAAATAGTTGGGCGCATCGTCTCGGCCTATGAACGTCACCCTGTGCAGCCCTGGGGCGTCGATTCGAAATGGAGCGCCTCCCCACTCGTGAACGAGCGTGTTGATGCCTCTCGCCCAGCCTCCGATCATGGCGGTCTCGGGGCTCACCCGCGGGTCGGTTTGACTCTTCGGGCTTACCTTGCGGCCGTCCACCAAGATGTCGAATGGCTGGAAACCCGGCCAGTTTTCCCCCGAACCGGCTGCATGAAAGGCGATTGCATACGTTCCAGGTTTCGCGAATCGCACCTCTTGGCTAATCGACCCTCTTCCCCTTAGAAAGGCGGCCTGCTTGCCTGAGCTCGGCGCCGGCAAGTTGGCGAACCCATCGATCTGTTGGCCCTCCTCCGCGCGAATCAGCCCTGCGTCTCCATCGAAACGCCAAGCCCCTGCCGCTGGGCGTACGCGGGCCGTTCCCGGCTCGATCGATTGGGTCTCAAAGCTAGCGTCCCGAAAGACCGTGTCTTCCTGCTGACCCGCTCGGTTGGCGAGCCCATAGTACGCGGCGCCTCCAGCGCCCCATAGGAAGTAGGTGACAGGGTGTGGCTCCGGGACATTCTGCGCCGATCGGTTGTTGTAGTAGTCATCGATGAAGTCGAGAGACGTGATCGCGGTCTCTTGGTAGTTGTCGTACTGATACTCGAGCAGCACCCGGACTCTCGACCCCATCGCGTCGTCGCCCCAAACGCGTCGGAATGTTTTGCTGGCTTGCACCGTCCGAACCGCGTGCCAGCGGCGCATCGCCCTGATTCCCCCGGGGTCGCCCACCTGGCCGTCATAGTCGATCGCCTTCCAGGTGGATGAGCCCTGGTCGTGCTCCGCCTGGGTCAGTCTCCTGGCCACTTGTGTCGTGTCGAAGCCCCAGTTCCAAATCTCGTTGTCGATCTCGACGTAGACCCGAAGATTCGGGTTGAGGGGAGGATAGACCGGATCCGCCGTCGGGCGTTCGTAGGGCTCGCGCCCGTCCGATCCGTAGCGCAGCAGTAGCGCGAGCTTCTCCAAATACTCGTCATTGGCCGCGATGGGCACCGTGATGTACAGGTCCCGCCCGGTCTCGTTGGCGAGCATCACGAGGTGCTCCCAGTTCTCCTTACCGTCCGTTCCGATGAGGAACGGGTAGCTTGGGAGGGTCCGCTTGGACCAGTCGCCGCCCCCTTCAGGAGCCATGCCCACGAAGCGCGTCAACGTGAAGTGATCCTGGAGGACCTGCTTGAACGGGCGATAGACTACCTCGTCCGGCCGATGATGCTCCGCGCCGCCCTGTGCCGTAGGGCGCATGAGACGGATCTCAGACACTCCATCGTTCTTCGCGGTCGACGTCCGCTGAGCTTCGTCGAAGAAGAGCATGGACCTCGACCCTTGGAGCGTCATCAGAGACGTTGTCGTATTTGAGGCAGGATCATATCCGATCCCTTTGGGAAGTGTCCGCTCGAAGTCGCGGTCTTCCGCGCGGAACACCGTCCGAACGCAACAATCCTGACGCACCTCGGCCTGGCCCTCGAAGCGCAGCAAGTAGGTTCCCGACATGTCGGTGTCGCTTGGAAAGAACATTTCGCTGACAACCAGCTCCACGCCCGATGCGCTTGGCCATCCCTGCGCATCGACTTCTTCCGCGCCCTTGCCGTAGCGCGAGGTTTTCATGGCGTCAGCCCATAGATAGCCGAGCCATTGGAAATGGGTGATGTTGATACCCTGCTGGCGCACGGGATCGATGACCTCCGTAGGTGTGCTGGGGCTTCGCCACCTCAGCCTGCATGCAGCAGCGCCGTCTCGCTCGCGGTACTCGACTTGGATATCGTAGAGCTCGTTGGCGCGCATCGCGACCGGCTCGGATTCGAACGTGCCAGCGCTATCCCATCGATCGACAACGGTGCTCCAGGCCGGCTCTCCCGGAGCGCGTATTCGGATTCGAATCCCATCGTCGGCCTCTCCCACGAACGTGTAACTTTCGTCGAACCTCGCGATGATCCGTCCGCTCCAACGAACCGAGAACCGATCCTGTGGAAATGAGCGATACGGCTCTGCAGTGGACCCGCCCACCCGTGCGCCTTCGCCCCATTTGAAATCGATTCGAACCTCGCGCCGGATGAACGACGGCTCTCCCTCGAGATCGGGGTTGGGGAAGTAGGCTCCTTCGATACCCGCGTCTGCGAACCCACCACCCGTCCCGTCTTGAGCGGTGGTAAGTGCACGCGCGGAGCCGTGCAAAGACGCAACAGCGGCGATACCTAGCGCAATTGGGATGCGAATACTTGGAGGGGTCAGAATCTTCATGCGACCGTCAGTATTCGAGGCTTGCGAGGCTTCGGCAAAGGCCCGACCTCCTGCGAGCGTTCGCAGATCAACCGTTTGAATAGATCGTGTATGATTTAGGGAAGCCGAACATCCATTCGGTATACGTCGATGCCCCGGGGAACAGTGAGCGGAGGCGCTTGAGTGTCAAGACCCGGGTCCCGTCGACCATTTCCGTCCACTCGGGTAGCTTCTTGCGCCATCGTTCGATGACCGCCTGTCGAACCGGTTGTGGATAGAACCACCAAAGCGGCATTCCGCAATGAGCCTCGACAGGAAACCACTTGGAAGGCGTCTGAACCCAGTAGCGTTTGCCGAGCCGCTGAACCTCCGCGGCGAAGGCTTCCTGGCGATCCTCCGCGCCAACGTGCTCGATGACGCTATTGCTATAGATTATGTCGAAATCGCCACACGAGAAGTCCGCCACGCGACACGCATCGCCTTCGACATAGCGGACCTGATGATTCCTCAGGTCAACGTCCGCGTTGGCCACGCCCGGTAGATTTAGAATCGTTATGTTCAGCGGGATCTCGACGGGTTGCCACGTTCGCGGTTGACCTCCGAGGTCCAATATCCGGCTGCCCGGAGCCAGCTGCATGTGACGGATGAACGCCGCCATCCGCTGCTTTCGAGCAGCCTTTGACACCGGCGCCATCAGGCGTTGAAAGGTTTGGAACCGGAGGTATCGCACGCACCGCTCGGGCCCAGGATATCAGGTCATGGTGGGGCCGACAAATGCGTTTGAGGGCGAGATCTACACCGGGCGTCCCCGTAGTGCCGCTTAGGCTTCACTCCGACTATAGTGACCTCCATGACCGTGCTGGCGATTGTCGTCGCTGTCGTCGCTTCGCTCTTGCTGATTCCTGCCGCGATCTTTTTCGCGGAGTGTGTTGCGAGCCTTTTCCTTCGATCGGATGCGGGAGCGGTAAGGCCCGAGGGCGTGTCCGTCGTCGTGCTGATTCCTGCGCATGACGAGAAAGCGGGAATCGGCCAGACGGTGGCTGGGCTGCGGACGCAGCTCGCGCCGGACGATCGGGTGCTAGTCGTTGCCGACAACTGCTCTGACGACACGGCGGCCCTCGCTCGCGCCGCGGGCGCCGATGTGATCGAGCGGTTTGATCCCCAGCGACGTGGCAAGGGGTACGCCTTGGCGTTTGGAATCGATCATCTGGGATCGCATCCGCCCGACCTGGTGATCATCGTGGACGCCGATTGCAAGCTCACGCCGGGCTCGATCGATGCCCTGGTGGAGAGAGCGATTCGGACGCAGCGGCCCGTGCAGGCCGATTACGTCTCGCGACCAGCGGAGCGTTCAGTCATGTCGATGATTTCGGCGCTGGCGATGCTCGTACGCAATCGCGTGAGACCCCGGGGACTCCGCGCATTGGGCCAGCCGTGTCAATTGATGGGCACCGGCATGGCCTTCAGTTGGAAGGCGATCCGCGTGGCTCCCGAGCTGGGGGCGAATATCGTCGAAGACATGGCGATGGGCATCGAGCTGGCGTTGCTTGGCTACGAGCCGCTGTTCTGTGCCGGAGCCGGCGTTCGCAGCGAGCTTCCAGGCGCGCGGAGCGCAGCGATCCAACAACGTCGACGCTGGGAGCACGGACACATAGCGACCCTGCTCGAGCACGGCCCCCGACTGATCGGCGAGGGTCTTCGCCGCCGTCAGCTCGGGCTCGTGGTGCTTGGTGCCGACTTGATGGTGCCGCCGCTTTCGTTTCTGGTAGGGCTCCTGCTAGCCGTTTCGGCGATCGCGGGTTCCTTGCTGGCGCTCGGCGGCCCTTCGTATCCCCTTCAGATCGTCGGCGTCGCTCTTGGATTCGTGACTCTGGGCGTCGCAGTCGGCTGGGCACGCTACGGACGCGAAACCATTCCATTCAGGTATCTCCTTCTCGTTCCGCTGTACGTGCTCTGGAAGGTCCCGCTTTACCTGTCTTTCCTGTTCGGGCGGCGGGAGCGCGCTTGGCGACGAACCGAGCGCTAGGTCGATGCACCGATGGGGGCTGTCGTCCGGCGATCGGTCCCAGCGGTGCACTTGTGGCCGTGACTACGCCACGGGGCTAGAATCCCGGGCATGGCAAAGCCAATGATTCGGCCCTTGGATCGCGAAGCGCTGCGGCGTGCGTTTCAGGAAGCTAGACCGTTCCCATTCATGGCGATTGACGATTTTCTCGATCCCGAGTTTGCGCGGGAGGTGGCCGCTTCTTATCCGACCTACGACGAGGCAAGGAACCGAGGGCGCGAGTTCAGTGCGGTGAACGAAAAGAGGAAAGTCCAGATAACCGACGCGGCGGCCTTTCCCGAGCCGGTAAAGAAGCTGAACGCGCTGCTTGCATCGCCGGGCTTCATGCGGGACCTCGAATACATCACGGGGATCGAGAACCTGCTCTACGATCCGCAGCTCGAGGGTGGTGGAATGCATCTCACTGGGCCTCGCGGCCGTCTCGATGTGCACGTCGACTTCAACTACGTAGAGGACCGCAAGCTGCATCGGCGCCTCAATATCCTCGTCTACCTCAACGAGGGTTGGAAGGACAGCTGGGGCGGTGGCGTCGAACTTTGGGATCAAGACGTCCGCACTCTTGCGCATTCCTTCAAGCCATTGCTCAATCGATGCGTCGTTTTTGCGACGAGTGAAGTGAGTTTTCACGGCGTCGAGCCAGTGACCTGCCCCCCAGGCACGCAACGAATTTCTTTCGCCGCCTACTACTACACGAAAGAGGCGCCCGCCCACTGGGACGGAACCGCCCATTCCACCCTGTTCAAGGCGCGTCCGCAGGAGATGATTCGAGGTCGCGTCCTGATGCCACTCAATAGACTCCGCTACCGATTGATTCCGTCGGCGAAGCGCGTGGTCAAGAAGCTGGTTGGCCGAAGTTGAGCTGACTCCTACACAAGCGACTGCGCGCTCGATATCGCAGCGGTCCGCACGCCGTTCAGAGGTCGAAACCCCTCACGAACGTGCTGTGTCTGAGAAAGTCCCACCAGAAGTGGGGCGGCTCCTGGTTGGGCTTCCTCTGTAAGACGGTTCGAATGCGGAAGGTCGAGTATCCTCCTAGAAACGCGAGGTCCGCCAACGCCGCGCGAACCTTGCCGTGATTCTTGATGAAGTAGCGTCGACGGGAGTCGAACCAGTAGTCGGGGTACCGCGGCTGTGGCTTGCGTTGGTCGGTGATCCCCGTCGATTGCGCCTGAAGATGCACGACGTTGCTGTCCGGCACGTAATACGCAGGCCAGCCAGCCCGATTCGCCCGTAAGCAGAAGTCCACCTCGTCGAAATACAGAAAGTATCCATCGTCGAGAAGGCCCACCTCATCCAAGACTTCCTTGCGGATCATCATGGCCGCACAGGTCACCCAATCGACTCGCATCGGGTCATCACCGAGCTCGTAGAGGACTTGGTGCTCGTTGAGAAGCTTGGTGAGCAGACCGAGCTTGAAGCCTCCCACCATCTCACTGACCACGCTCGGGAAGCGGAAGGCAGAATTGGCTTGCGCGCCATTTCCATCTTTCACCCTTGCTCCTGCGACGCCTGCCTCCGGGTGCGCGTCCATGAACTCGACCAGCCTGCTGACGGCTCCCTCGAGCACGTAAGCGTCTGGGTTGAGCAGCATCACGTAACGAGGCGGATCTTCCGCATTCAAGTACGCTCGAATTCCCTCGTTGTTCCCATAGCTGTATCCGCCGTTGTGAGGCAGTGGCATCAGGGTGCACCAATCCCAGTGATTGGCTTCGATTGCGCCTCCGATGATTGGAATCGAGTCGTCTCCAGAATCGTTGTCGGTGACTACGACGCGAATCGAGCCGATCTTTTCGACCTCGTGCTTCAATGATTCGAGGCAACGAACTACGAGTGTGGGCGTCCGATAATTGAGGACGACGATCAAAACCGTCATGCGTTTGGCATTATTGGAAATCCCCGAGTCTTTGGCAAAGTGCCCGCGGCGCTGAGACGAACCGGGCGGGACCGCCCTACGTACGCGCAACGAGTCGAAGAGGCAGGTTGTCTAGCGGACGGGTAAAGGGAAAATACTGCAGCTTCGCCGGGAAGTACCCCTCTCGCGTGAACTCGATCTCATAGTTGCCGATCAGCTCGCGGAAAGTCAGGAGAAACAGCATGCGGGCGAAGTGCATGCCAATGCATTTGTGGGCGCCGCCGCCAAAGGGAACCCACATGAAGTTGTGTTTTCGGTGCTCCGCAACCTCGTCCGAAAAACGCGTCGGGTCGAAGGTGTTCGGCTCGTGCCACCAGCCTTCCAACCGATGGATGTACGTGCCGGGTACGCAGACCATCGTATCCGCCGGAACGCGTACGCCGCCGATCTCGCATTCCCGAATGGTGCGGCGAAGGAAAAGCGGCACGGGCGGGTGCATGCGAATCGTCTCGTAGAACACTGCAATCAAACCGTTCACGGAATGAAATACGGTCTCGAAGTCGAGCTCCCTCGGCCACTCTGCAACCTCGGATGCGAGCTTGGCCTGGAGCGAATAGTCGTTGCAAAGATGGTAGGCTGCCATGGTCGCGGCGCTGGTGGTCGTGTCATGCGCCGCCAACATCAGAAAGATCATGTGATCGGCGATGTCTTCGTCCGTGTAGTACTCCCCATCCTCCGTCTTCTCCCTGCAAAAGTGGGCGAACACGTCCCGGTCCTCCGACGCGCGCTTCTTCTCGATGAGGGCCATGAAGAACCGCTTCAGATACCGACGGCCTTCCAGCCCGCGATGATAGCGAAAGCCGGGGACATCGAGCCGCACGATCCCCAGGGCCCCTTCCATCATGTCGGTGAATGCCCTGTTGATCTCTGCAATCCGGCTCTCCGAGTCCTCGACCCGGCAGAACACCTGGAAGGCGATGTCTAGTAGCAGTCGCTTCACTTCATCATAGAACGAGACGCTATCCTGTTTTGCCCAGCGTTGAACGGTCCGCTCGACGATCGATTGAATCGTTACGGCGTACCCCCGCATTGCCGGTGGCTTGAAGGAGCTCTGCATGATGCCCCGGTGCAGGCGATGCTCGTCGTAGTCGCGCATGACCAGGCCGCCCTGGAAGAAGTCAGCCATGACGGACTGCCAACCCATCTTGACCGAAAAGTTCTTTTCGCGGTCCATCAGCACTTGTTGTGCATGGTCCGGATGCAGGAGCAGCAAACACTTGTTGCCGGTGATCGAAATACGACTGATGGCCCCGTATTTTCGATAGTGGTGATCAAACAGCGCCTGAGGGTTTACGAACATGTCCCAGGTCTTGCCGACCAACGGCCAGCCGTACTCGCCGCTGATATGGCGGAGATCGCGATTTGCAGGCCGCTGATCGTAGGGGAGCTCGGTTACAGACGTCATCTCCCTACTATACGACTTGTAAAGTATGGAGTCCAATGAAGATGACGCCGAGCTGCGGTCGGTGCGGAACGCTACCAGGTTGCCAGCGCCGGGCGCGGCGCGGACCAGCGATTGCCCTTGATCGGCGCCGGGAGCTCGCGCGGCGCCGACCGGGCAGCGCGGCGGGTGATCAACTTGCCGTCGAGCGGCGCTGGGCCGAAGCCGACCGGGCTAGCCAGCCCCGTTCCGATGCGCGGCTGACGTGATTGTCTCGGGGTCAGTAGCCGTGCATCTCCGACCGGGGCGACGATGTACGCGAGGCTGTCCCCAACCGATGCGCCGACGACGACCCCCTGATGCACGAGCATCACGAGGGCGCTGGTTTCGCCCGAATCGCCATCACTAAGAACCACGTGATCGATGGCCTCTAGCACCATCACCCAGTCGCGAGGGTCTTCGGGCAGGGCACCGTTTCGGAAGCATCGGGCCAACTCGTCGACCGTGCGAGCCGCAGCGGTTTGCGCCGCTTGACTCGAGTCCGTGCCGTCGGCCAGCGCGATGAGTGTTCGGTGGGCGTCCCTCAGTACAGAGAGCCGGTCGTGGCTCGTGTCGTGGCTTCCCCGCTCCAATGGATCGATCTCCAACCTCATAAATCCCCCGCTTGCTTGTGCTTAACGTCCGTAACACCCATGGGTTACGGGGTATTCCAAACTCCACGCAGCGCCCCCACAAACCAACTGATCTCCATACTTTGGGACGGCCGCGTGGAATTCGGACCAGGTCGCCGCATCGACCAGCCCGGGGCAATGAGCAAAAGAGCGTTGGGTGACTGAACACGCCACCTTGCGCGGCGCGCTCAAGCGCAGACCCGTGGTTGCCTGGGCGCTCTACGACTGGGCGAACTCCGCGTTTGCGACGACGATCATGGCAGGGTTCTTTCCGGTCTTCTACGGTTCGATCAGCCAGGACCTCAGCAAGGAGCGCTCTCAGTTCTGGTTCAACGTCACTTTGGCGGCGGCGAGCATTCTCATTGCGGTCTTTGCACCGATTCTCGGAGCTGTCGCCGATCGCGGTGGCGCGCGCAAGAAGTTCCTCGCGTTCTTTGCGACTCTGGGAATTCTCATGACAGCGGGGCTTGCCTGGGTACACGCAGGCTACTGGTGGATGGGCCTCCTGCTCTACGGGCTCGGAACGGTTGGTTTTTCAGGTGCCAACGTGTTCTACGATTCCATGCTGGTCGACATCGCGGAGGAAGAGGAGCTCGACTTGATCTCTGCGCTCGGATACTCGGCCGGGTACATCGGTGGAGGTCTGCTCTTCACGGTGAACGTCCTGATGGTTCAGAAGCCCGAATGGTTTGGTCTGCAGAGCGCAGGGCACGCGGTCAAGGCCTCCTTTTTGAGCGTTGCGGCCTGGTGGGCGGTCTTCAGCGTCCCGCTCTTGCTGTCCGTCCGCGAGACCCCGACTGACGATCGCGCACCCAGGCTCGAAGCCGTGCGCGCCGGCATCCGACAACTGGTCGACACGCTCAAGGAGATCCGAAGCTTCAAAGCCTTGGTCCTCTTCCTAGTCGCCTACTGGATCTACATCGACGGCGTGAACACGGTGATCAAGACCGCCGTATTCTTCGGTGATCGCATTCTCGGCCTCGAGCAGGCATCATTGATCACGGCTTTGCTGGTCACACAGTTCGTAGCGTTTCCGGCTGCGCTCGGGTTTGGTTGGCTAGGGCAGAGGATCGGACCCAAGCCTGCCATCTTGATCGGCCTCGGCGTCTATCTCCTCGCTCTGATCTACGCTTGGGGGTTGCTGACGGACGCCGGTGACTTCTACGTGCTCGCCGTGGCGATCGGCCTGGTGCAGGGCGGCGTGCAGAGCTTGTCGCGTTCGCTCTATGCGCGGCTGGTGCCGCCGTCCAAGACCGCCGAGTTTTTTGGGTTTTTCAACATGGTCGGCAAGTTTGCGACGATTTTTGGTCCGCTGATGATCGCGTTCACACCGCTGTTGGTTCCCGGTGCGACCGAGCGTGACGGCATCCTTTCGCTGACCCTACTGTTCCTCATCGGTGGCGTTCTGCTAAGCCGCGTGCGCGTGGCCGAGGGTGTCGAAGCCGCTCGCCGCTTCGATCAAGAGGGATGAGCGTGAGCAACGCGATCCGAGCCTATCCGTACCGTTGGATCGTGCTGCTCGTGTTCATGCTCATCAACATGGTAGTCCAAATCCAATGGCTCGCTCATGCCGCTGTGGCTAGGCCCGCCGCGGTTTTCTATGCGGGCCAGTTCGATCCCTCCTCGTTTTTCAACATCGATTTCCTTGCCCTGATCTACATGCTCGTGTTCGTCGTGATGAGCTTTCCGGCCTCCTACGTGATCGACACATATGGGATCCGGATCGGTATTTCGATCGGCGCCGTGCTGATCGGTGCTTGTGGGCTGATGAAGGGCTTGCTTGGAGGCGATTTCACGGCGGTCGTCATCGCGCAGCTCGGATTGGCGATAGCCCAGCCATTCATCCTCAACGCCGTGACCGCGGTCTCGGTGCGATGGTTTCCTCTGCGGGAAAGAGGGATGGCCGCTGGTTTGTCGGCCCTGGCGCAGTACCTCGGCATCGTGATTGCGATGATCGCGACTCCGTTCCTTGTTGGCTCGGACCCCAACCAACCTCGCTACGGCACAGGGTTCGAGAGAATGCTCTTGGTGTACGGATGGCTCACGTTTGGCGTTGCGGTCGTTACGTTGCTCCTGCTCCGGGAGCGCCCGCCGACGCCACCCGCTGCCGAGGATACGCGAACGCATGGTTTCGCGAGGGGGATCTGGCACATTCTGAAACAACGAGACATGCGGATCATGCTCTATCTGTTCTTCGTGGGGCTTGGTGTTTTCAACGCGGTGAGCTCGATGACCGACTCGATCGCCGCAGAGGCGGGCTTCGAGGATTCGGACGGCTTGATCGGCGGGCTCATGCTCGTCGGAGGCATCGTGGGCGCCTCGACCCTGCCTTTGCTTTCGGACAAGCTCCGCAAGAGAAGGATCTTCCTCGTCATCTGCGTCGTTGGAATGGTGCCCGGGATGCTCGGGCTCACGTTCGCCCCATATCTCTTCAACGACCCGGCGATGGTCTACTGGGTGAGCCTGGCATCTTCATTCGTTCTCGGTTTCTTCATCATGAGCGCCGGGCCCTTGGGCTTTCAGTACGCTGCTGAGGTCAGTCACCCGGCTCCCGAGTCGACCTCCCAAGGGATGTTGCTCTGGGTGGGTCAGATCACGGGTATCCTTTTCGTCGCCGGCATGAGCGTCGAGAGCAATCGCTACCTCTCCACGTTCATGGTCGCGTTCTCGGGTCTCGCGCTCGTCTCGGCCGCGGTCGTGCTCTTCTTGAGAGAATCGCCGATGATCATCACGGAGCAAGACCGGGCGGCAGCGTCTCGACGTTGACTCCGAGCTGCGATGTCACGCCAGAAGATCGAAGCGCTCGCAGTATTTGGCGAAGCGCTCGTGGATGGCGGCTGTATTGAGGCCAAAGCCTTCGGCGGTGTGAACGTGACGCGGGCTAGCGGTCTCTCGGATCGCCCGCATGTACTCATGCATGGCGACCCGCGCCTCGTCGCCAAGCTCCAACCCGAGGCCGCGATACGCTTCGGCGATCGTGCCGACCGGGTCCCGGCTCAGGTCAGGGGATCGTACGTGCGCAACCCTTCCAGGCGGCAGACGGTCCACCGCTGCAACCGCGGGCTCGAGCATGCGCATCATGTAGCTGTCCGATAACTCGGCGCCGAGAGCGCGGGCCTCGACGTCGTTGCTGAAGACGGACCTGGCATAGGCGTGAAGGCTGCAAATCGAGCTCAGTGTTTCGGCCGGATCTCGGTGGATGAACATGAAACGCGCGTTTGGGAACACCTCCATGATGGCCTCGACGAAAAAGGTGTGCGTCGGATCCTTCAGTACGAACCGTTTTCCGTGGGGCCGGTGGTAGTGGACCAGCTGGAGCTGGCGACGGTGGTGCCGGTAGGCGATGGTGGCATCCTCCGCCAAGAGCCAGTCGAGGTATCCGCCCACTCGGTACTGGACGTTGAACTGCGGCGTCCGAAAGACGTTGGTGAACATCCCCCTGCACTCGTCGGTTTGGTGCGCATCCATCGGGTGGATCGCCTTGATGCTGGGCGAAATCATATCGGCAAGCATCAACGTTCTGGCGAGCTTTCGCTGACGTGGTTCGGGGCCCTCCGGGGTGTGAACCGGGTCGAAGCTTTCCCAGTGGGGCAGGGTGCGGTTGTCTGGGTCCTTTCCCAGCAGTCGGTGCAGCACGGTGGTTCCACTGCGAAACAGACCCAAGACGAAGAGCGGCGTTGGAAGCTCGGTCTGCTCGATGACTAGCGCATTGCGTAGCGCTTGCTCGACACGCAGGTGCGTTGCCGCCATCCGTGTGCAGTCGATCCAAGCAGCGATCTTGCCGATGAAGTTGAGCGCAGCGTCCTCGTTGAGCGATTCGGTAAGGGAGGCAAGCGCGGCTCTTGTGTCAGGACTGGGGTCACCCGCATTCGGGTTCAATCGCTGTGCGCGCTCCCAGTAGATCTCGGCGGAAGGGAAGCCCACCGGCTCCAATCTTGCGCCGACCGCGTTCAGCGTACGGACCCACCAGGCGTGCGAATCGCGGGCATGAGTGAACTGAGGAACCGATACCTGGCGCCGCGGCCTCGCCTGAAGGGAGGAGGGGAGCTCAAGCGCGACCGTCGGTGGCGGATAGGTGGACTGGCGGGTCATGCGGTTCGGAGGTCAACAGAACACGGTTCGCAATCTGGGCGTAGTTTTTGGCATCCCCGGGGGCTCCGATCGCGTGACCTACGCGCGTTGCGGGCGTAGACTCCGCCTCGGAGGCCTCATGCAAACCCTAGTCCGAGTCGCAATCCTCACTGCCTTGCTCTCTGTTCTGCACGCCGTCCCGGGCGTAGCCCCAGCACTCGCCGACGCCACCGTTGACGATGGGGTCGTCGTGACGGTCGATACCCTCGGTGCGACGCCGGAGCCTGACTACCCGGTTCTCACCAGGGGACAGGTCTTGCTGATCAACGCGCAGCGCTTCGTCGTGACTCAGGAGCCGCCGCCGACCGCCACGGTGGCCGAGGCGCCCCCGGAGCCGCTGAACACTGAGCTCGACCGACCGGCTGCCCCCAATGCGAACGCGATCTGGGTCGATCCACATTGGGCCTATGGGTCGACCGGCTTCTCCTGGGTCGCAGGCCGATACGTTGCACCGAGAGCGGGGCACGTCTTCGTTCCGCCGCGCTGGGCGTCCGTCAACGGAGCGTATCTTTACTTCTCCGGTTTCTACGTTCCCCGAGGGGTCTACGTTCGCAGCCACTTCAACCGCTACTACTACAGTGGCGTGCCGGCGGGGCAGGCTGCGTCCAACTCCGGGCCGTATTGGCCCATCGGCGCACCATCTCCCGCACATGGGCACCTGACCCGTGCAAACGCCAACGACCCCTACTGGCCGATCGGGGCGCCTCGCTAAAGCTCCAAACCGCTCAATGGCCCCTGGCTATATTGCGGCACCCCAAAGGTATCGACGGGCTTGTCCATCGCGTGAGTGAGCGACACCAGAAGCTTTCCGTGTGGTTCGCCTCCGAAGTCGATGTGCTGCCCGGTCTTGAAGTAGCCCTGGCAGCCGCCCGCCAAGACGAACGGTATGTCCCTGCGCGTATGCGTATTGCCCTGGCCGAGCTCGTTGACCCAAACCACGACGGTGTTGTCGAGGAGCGTGTTGTCCCCTTCTTGGATGCCGTCCATTTGACCGAGTAGGTATGCAAATTGCTGCGAGTACCACTTGTTGATCTCCAGAAGGTCCGCTTTGGCATTCGCATCGCTGTCGTCGTAGTGCGACAGACCATGGTGGCCCTCGCCCAGAATCTGCGGCACCCAGTTGAATCGGACACCGCTCACCGAGCGTGACCACTGCAACGATGCGACTCGGGTGAGGTCACACGCGAGCGCCATCACCAACATATCCATCTGCGCCTTCCCGGTGGCTGGATACATGTCGTTCTGCTCGAAGGCCGATCCAGGCAGGCTCAGCTCTGGCGTAGCGCAAGCTTCACCGAAATTGGTCGTGACCTCCAACCTTCGTTCCAGATTGCGGATCGATTCCAGGTGTTTGTCGAGCTTCTGCCTGTCGTTCGAACCTAGACGTTGCTGCAAGGCCGCTTGATCTTCCATGACCGCGTCGAGAACACTCTTGCGCCGCCTTTGTATCAGCTGGAGGGCGAAGGGGTCTGAATCGATGTCGCTGAAGAAGTCCGTGAAATTTTGATTCGGGTCCTCACGAGGCGGCACCGGCTCGTCGGGTCCGGAATACGACATTCGCGACCAGACCGACGAGCTCCTGACTTGCACCCCCAGCTCGAGAGACTTGAACTTGGTGAACACGTCCTTTGCAATCTCGTTGGCAAGGTACTGATCGACCGACGGGCCGCCTCCCCAGCCGACGTACTTCTCTTGCCCGGCATCACAGTTGCCTTCGCAGAAAAGGGTGCCTGGTAGGATTTCTGCGTTGGTGAGCAGACAAGCCATACCGGTTTGGTGCCCATCGCCGATCGAGTCGTAGGCCACCTGCTGGTCGACGCCGTCGAGGAAAATCAGCTTATTCGAGAACGGTGCCATCGCCGCGTGCAGTGGATGGCCGCTCAAGTCCATGTTCGCCGGCGGGCTCCAGATGTCTTGCCGCGTACCGTTGGCGGTGAACCAGAAGACCACACGCTTCGGCGCCACGCCCGCCTGCGCTGCGCCGGAGCGTGGCAGCATCGCGTCCAGCATGGGCAAGCCAATGGCCACCGTGCCGCCGAAGAGTGTTCCCTTGAGCATGGCTCGACGTTTGATCCGTTTCACAGCGCACCTCCTGCGGCGCCGGGCTCTGTTTCGACAGCACGGCGGTAGAGGAATGCGTTCGTTTGCGTGAGTGCCACGAGCAACGCCTTGATGTCGAAGTTGGAGGAGCGGAACGCGTCATTCAGTTGCTCGACGCTACAGCTGTCATCGGGTGACACGGTGCGGTTG
>JBAVOF010000304.1:0-6629 GCA_049691835.1 Polyangiales bacterium | reverse complement strand
AGCAAGTCGTGCTCGGTGCGAGCAGCGATGGCACTCCGATCCTGCTCGGCGACGTGGCCACCGTGAGGTTGGCGCTCCGCAAGCCGAACGGCGTCGCGCTCGTCCAGGATCGGCCGGCGATGGTGATGCTGCTTTCGCGTGAGGCTGGCACGAACGTCCTCGAGGTGACCCGCGAGGTGCACGCAGTCATCGACCGACTGCAGCGCGAGGAGTTCAGCCGCGAGGGGCTGCAGATCGAAATCCTCGCCGACCAAGTCGAATACATCGAGGGCGCGCTCGCTCTGGTGAAGCAGAACCTCCTTCTGGGCGCGATCTTGGCGATCGTGGTTCTCTTTCTATTCCTGCGCACGTTTGGCGCCTCGGCCGTGGTCAGTGTGGCGATTCCAGTGAGCGCTTTTGCGACCGCCCTGGGGATGCAGGCACTCGGTCGCACGATCAATGTCGTCTCACTGGCGGGCATCACGTTTGCGATCGGCATGGTCGTCGACAACTCGATCGTTGCGCTCGAGAGCATCGACACCTGGCGCACCCGCGCCCCCAACACCAAGTTGGCCGCATATCGCGGCATCCGCGAAGTCTGGGGCGCGCTGGTCGCGTCCACGGCAACCACAGTCGCGGTGTTCATTCCCATCGTCCTTTGGCAGGGTGAGGTTGGCGAGCTGCTCCGGGACGTGGCGGTCGCGATCGCACTGGCGGTGTCGGTCTCGTTGGTCGTGTCCGTTCTGGTGATCCCGAGCCTGGCCGCGCGCCTCCTCTCGCAAGGCAAGACGCTGGACATCGGCGCGCTGACGGGCTTCGGCCGGCGCTTTCGGAATCGGGTCACCGCACAGGTGCGTTGGCTGTGCAGCTCCACGCGTCGCTCGATGGCCACATTGCTCTTGGCGATCGTCGGCTCGTTTCTGGCCGTCTGGGCGCTGCTCCCGCCGATGGAGTACCTGCCCACCGGCAACCGCAACCTGGTTTTCGGCATCCTCGTGCCGCCGCCCGGCTACTCGATCGAAGAGCTCGAAGCGACTGGTTACCGACTACAAGGCGAGATGGCCCGCTACACGGGCGTCGAGACCGACGGAGAGGCCAACATCAAGCGAAGCTTTTTCGTCGGGAGCCCGGACCGCGTGTTCGCAGGCGCCGTCGCC
Source organism: Polyangiales bacterium (assembly GCA_049691835.1). GTDB lineage: Bacteria > Myxococcota_A > Polyangia > Polyangiales > Houyiibacteriaceae > SG8-38. Next base: position 5,493 of record JBAVOF010000304.1, on the reverse strand, counting down.
GAACACGACGAGGACGTCGGCCGTATGCTCGACCTCTTGCGGCGCGTGCAATCGAAGATTCCGGGCATGATCTCGTTTGCGACCCAAGCTTCGCTGTTCGGCCGCACCATCGGCGGAGGCCGCGTCGTCGAGATCGACCTTCAAGGCCCGGATTTGCCGACCCTCACCAGCGTCGGCAGCCGCCTCTTCGGCGAGCTTCGAGACGCTTTGCCGGGGGCGCAGATCCGTCCGGTCCCCAGCTTGGACGCTGGAGCGCCCGAGCTCCACGTCATCCCCAAACGCAAAGAGGCGGCTCAGCTTCAAATGGGTGGAGCCGAGCTCGGGCTCGTGGTCGACGCGTTGATCGACGGCGCCATTATCGGCGAGTACACGCCCGAGGGGCAGCCGAAGCTGGACGTAGTCTTGCGTGCGGTCACCGAAGGAGATCGGCTTCTGCCCGACGCACCCGCGTTGCTGTCCTCACCGGTGGCCACCCCCAGCGGGCGCACGGTCCCGCTCGGCGTGCTGGCCGAAATCGAGGAACGCCTCGGCCCATCGGTGATCCGTCACCTCGAGCGCCGCCGCGCGATCACGCTCGACGTGTCCCCGCCCGAGGGTCTGGCGCTCGAAGACGCCATCCGCACGATCCGCAACGATGTCATCGGCAACCTCGAACGAGAGGGTGCTGTGCCGGCCAGCGTGCAATTCGGCCTGAGCGGCGCAGCCGGGAAGCTGGAGCTAGCCCAGAAGCAGTTTGGGAACATCCTGTTGCTCGCCGTCGTCATCTGCTTCCTCTTGATCGCGGCCGTGTTCGAAGACTTCGTCTCTCCGTTCGCCGTGTTGATGAGCGTGCCGTTGGCGGCCGCTGGCGGCGCAGGAGGGCTCTGGCTGGTCAACGCACTGCTTGGAACGCAGCCCCTGGATTTGATGACGGCGCTCGGTTTCCTGATCTTGATCGGTGTGGTGGTGAACAATGCCATTCTCGTCGTCGATGGCTCACTCGCGCGGCTGCGTGCTGGATCGAGTCTGCAAGACGCCGTGCCACTCGCCGTCGAAGCGCGTGTGCGACCGATCTTCATGACCACGGCAACCTCGCTTGCTGGCCTCTTCCCGATGGTCGTGTTTTCCGGATCCGGCTCCGAGCTCTACCGGGGGGTTGGTGCGATCGTGCTGGGCGGCCTCTTGCTCTCGACGGTGCTCACCCTCTTCGTCGTACCGAGCGCCTTCACTCTGCTTTGGCGGCTCCGTGGGCACGGCGATACGGATTGAGATATTTCTTCTTGAGCTCCTGAAGCTCGTCCCGCTTGAGCTCCCGATACTCGCCCGGACGCAGTCCATCGATGCCGATGCCCGCAAACGACTGGCGCGCCAGCCGCATCACGCGCCGGTGAATCGCGTCACCCATCCGGTGGATCTGCCGGTTCTTTCCCTCGATGAGCGTGAGCTGAACCCAGGTGTGGTTGCGCTCCTGCCGTAGCACGAATGCCTCCGCCTTCTTGGTTCGGTATCCATCGTCGAGTCTCACGCCATTGCGCAGGGCATCGAGCTCCTCGACGTCGAGATGACCCTGGAATTTCACGGCGTAGATCTTGGGCACACCGGATACCGGCCGCAGCAGCGCGTCGATCATCTCACCGTCATTGGTCGCCAAGAGCGCCCCGCTGGTGTGATAGTCGAGGCGACCCACGGGCACGACGCGCTCCGGAATGCGCTGCAAGATGTCCGCAATGGTGGCCCGCCCCTCCGGGTCGTCGAGCGTCGTGACCATCTCTCGCGGCTTGTGCAAGAGGTAGTACGCCGGCTTTTCCGCCACCAGGCGCCGCCCATCGACCTCGACGCGATCCTTGTAGGGATCGACTTTCGTACCGAGCTCCGTGACGACGCGCCCGTTGACGCGCACCCGCCCCGCCCGAATCAGCTCCTCCGACGCACGCCGCGAAGCCACCCCGGCGCGGGCGAGGACTTTCTGAAGGCGTTCCATCGCGGAACCCTAGCCCTGGTGGACCTATTGGCGAGCCGAATCGTCTACGGCCTGTTGCTGGGCCAGAGCAGAGCTGCGCAGACGCTCCTCGTCGCGGTCCCATCGGTCGACCTTGCCGTCGCCATCGACGTCGGTGCCGATGCGAACCGTACGCCCATCTACGTAGTACTCCCAGCGATCGGGATGCCACTGGCCTTTGCTGCTCCGGTTGGCCATGTCGCGCTCCGCACGCTCCGGCTGCCCGGCTTCATAGAAGACCTTGGTGTCGATGATCCCGTTGCCAGTCGTGTCGATCTCTTGGAGAGTGACCCGGCCGTTGGCGAAGTGGGTGACTTCGTCGATGCGTCCGTCGAAGTCTCGGTCCGCCTCTTCGCGCATGGGCCTGCCGTCGTCGGTGTAGATCCGCACGATGTCCTTGCGTCGGTCGCCGTTGAGGTCGGCCTCCCGGCAGACCAGCACCAGGCGCGCAAGGCTTCCTTGGCCCATGGTTCTGAATACCTTTCGCACCTCCGGCGTGTTGTCGCCCGAGGTGTCGTACTCGCTGACTTCGTAGCCGGGGCCGTCGGGCACGCAACGTCCGCCGTCTGCCACCTCGCCACCGCTGCTCGCTCCAGACGCCTCGTCCGCGCCGGGGCTCGTCACGGGCTTGGCGTCTTTTGTAGAACCGCAGCCGACCAAGACCAGCGCGACCACGCCGACGAACGAGGGCTTCACAGTCGGCCTCCCGGGGCCATCATCGTGACGGCGAGCTGACTGAACAGAGATGCAACTTCGGCTTGGCTCGGGCTCGTGCAGCGAAGCGGATCATCGGCCGGCCCCATGCTCTGCTGCGGCATCTCACGACTGCGATCTGGAGCGCCGTCGCCGTTGTCGTCGTACTGCGTCAGAACGAGCTTGCCGCCGCGAAACGAATCCCACCTGTCGACCCGGCCGTCTTGGTCTTCGTCGTACTTCGCCTCGGTCATCAGGCCCTGCTCGTAGACTTCCCAAGCGTCGATCTTCCCGCTGCGCTCCCGATCTCGCTCCGCTCGGACGACCCAGCCATTGCCGCACCAGAGCCAGGTATCAATCATGTTATCGAAGTTGGTGTCGAGCTCCTTACGCTGAAGCTGCCCGTCCGCGTAGATCGACAGCTGATCGAGACGCCCATCGAAGTCGAAGTCGTGACGCTCTTGCGCGACCCGCGCGCCGTCTGCGTCGTAGAAGCGCTCCACGTCGATCTTTCCGTCGAAGTTCATGTCTGCCTTCGTGCAGTACCGACGCCCGTTGCGTTCGATCTCTTCGATATCGTTCCGACCGTCTCCGTTAACATCGGTGGCGATAGTCCGATTCCCCCGGCACTGGGTTGCTTCGGCCTTCGACCCCTGTGGCAGTGTGCTCGAAGGGCCCTTGCCACAAGCCAACGACGGCAGGCCTGCCACGGCGGCAAGCGCAACCAGCGCATGCGCGAAATTGCTCATGTTTGCGGTCACAGATGGGTCCCCCAAGAACCTGATAACGATAAGAATAAGGGTCTTGGACCGCCCTACGCAAGTCTCCGGCCGATGAGATTGACAATATATATGGTGCCATGTAGCTTCATGCCACTTCTGAGGTCCGAATGGCGCGCAAAAAGATCTCGACCACGGTCTACATCACACCAGAGCAAAACGAGCGTCTCAAGCTCTTGCATGAGCGCACGAAAGTGCCCGTCGCCGTATACATCCGCGAAGGGATCGATCTGGTCTTGGACCGTCACCAAGACGAGCTGCCCGGGCAGATGACGTTGGATGCCGCGCCAGCGAAAAAGGCTTAGCGGCGCCGCATTGCTGTCAGTCTGGTGCGAGGCTACAGAGGTCGCACTTTGGCGCAAGATCTCCAGCACATCCGCAACTTCTGTATCATTGCCCACATCGATCACGGCAAAAGCACGCTGGCCGACCGGTTCTTGGACGTGACGGGGGCCGTATCCGCCCGCGAGCAGAAGGCACAGCTGCTCGACCGCATGGACATCGAGCAGGAGCGCGGCATCACGATCAAGGCGCAAGGCGTCCGTCTTCCCTTCCGGGCGGCCGATGGCGAGATGTATCAACTGAACCTCATCGACACCCCCGGACACGTGGACTTCAGCTACGAGGTCTCCCGGTCGCTCGCGGCCTGCGATGGTGCCCTCTTGGTGGTGGACGCCACACAGGGCGTCGAAGCGCAGACCCTGGCGAACGTCTACCTTGCCGTCGAGAACGACCTGGAGATCATTCCGGTGTTCAACAAGGTCGACCTGCCCAGCGCGGACGTGGAACTGGTGCGCCGCGAGGTCGAAGAGGTGGTCGGCCTGGATTGCTCCCAATTGCTCGCATGCAGCGCCAAGACCGGCGAGGGCGTGCGCGAAATCCTCGAAGCGGTCGTGCAACGCATCCCTCCCCCAGTGACCGACGACAGCGGTTTTCTGAGAGCACTGGTCTTCGACAGCTGGTACGACAGCTATCGAGGCGCAGTCTGTATGATTCGCGTCAAGGACGGCACGGTTCGCAAGGGCGATAAGATCCGCCTCATGGCGACCGGAGCCGAATACGAGGTCACCGAGCTCGGGGTCTACAACCCGTTTCAGAAGGAGCTCGAGGAGCTGGGGCCCGGCGAGGTCGGCTACCTGGCCGCCAGCATCAAGTCGCTTCTGGACGCCAAGGTCGGCGACACAATCACCTTGGCGAAGAAGCCCGCGCGCGAACCCCTAGCAGGGTTCAAAGTCATCAAGCCGATGGTGTTCTGCGGGATCTTTCCGACGGACAGCGACCAGTACACCGAGCTTCGTGACGCCTTGGAGAAGCTCAACCTCAACGATGCTGCCTTCAGGTTCGAGCCAGAGACCTCGGACGCTCTGGGCTTTGGTTTCCGCTGCGGCTTTCTCGGGCTCTTGCACATGGAGATCAGCCAAGAGCGTCTTGAGCGCGAGTACAACATCGGCCTGATCACGACCGCACCGAGCGTGGTGTACCGGGTGACGACCGACGAGGAAACCCTCGAAATCCACAACCCGTCCCAGATCCCTGACGGACGCGTCCGAATCGAAGAGCCGTACTTCACCGTCTCGATTCACGCTCCGGCGGAGTATATCGGCGCTGTGATCAAGTTGTGCCAGGACCGACGCGGTGAGCAGCAAGGGATTCAATACGCTTCGACCGAGCGGGTGATCATCACGTATCTGATGCCGCTCGCCGAAGTGCTGTTCGACTTCTTCGACAAGCTGAAGAGCGCGACGAAGGGCTATGCGTCCATGGACTACGAGCTGGCCGGCTACCGCGAAAACTCGCTCGTTCGACTCGACATGCTGCTCAACGGCCAAAAAGTCGACGCACTGAGCGCGGTGGTTCACAAGGACAAGGCGTACCATTTGGGGCGCGCCCTGGCGGCGAAGCTGAAAAAAATCGTGCCGCGCCAGCAGTACGAGGTGATCATTCAGGCCGCCGTCGGCTCCAAAGTGATCGCCCGCGAAACGGTGCGAGCGCTACGTAAAGACGTCACGGCCAAGTGCTACGGCGGTGATATCTCCAGAAAGC
>JBAVOF010000303.1:0-17712 GCA_049691835.1 Polyangiales bacterium | reverse complement strand
CCATTGCCGACGAGAAGCGCTTGTACAAACAGCTCGCGACGGAAGCCAAGATGTCCGAAGACTGGGAGAGGAAGGCCATGTTGGCCGTCCGATCAAGCGACGACGAGCTTGCTAAAGAAGCGCTGCTCCGCAAGAAGGAGCACGATACCATCGCAGCCCAGTATCAGGAGCAGTGGGACAAACAGAAGACGCTAGTCGATCAATTGAAAACGGCTCTCAAGGCGCTGAACGGTAAGATCGGTGAGGCGCAGCGGAAAAAGAACGTACTGATCGCACGCAAGCGTCGTGCCGAAGCGATGAAGAGCATCCAGGAGACCATGAGTGGTCTGTCCGACGCGAGCGCGTTCGAGACCTTCGATCGGATGGCCGAGCAGATCGAACAGATGGAGGCGGAGGCCGAAGCCGGCGCCGAGGTCGCGGAGCAGTACACTGGCGACATACTGAAGCACCGTTTCTCGGAGCTCGAGGCCAGTGCTGGGGCCGATCAGGATCTCGAGGCCTTGAAGAGAAAGATGGGGCTACTTCCGGCCGAAAGGCCCGCCGTTTCCGCTCGGGTGGCCATCCCGGAAGGCAAATACGAGGAAGAGGAGCTCGCCGAGCTGGAGGATGCCCTGGAGGGGCTCAAACGCCGGAAACGCTGACCTTGACACGAGGCCGCCGCCGCTTAAGTTGGCGGCCAAATCTCCGCCATGCCGACTTACAATTACAGCTGCGACAACTGCGGCCACGATTTTGAGCGCGAACAGCGCATCACCGAAGCCCCGATCAAGAAATGCCCACAGTGCGGCAAGCTCAAGGCGCGTCGCATGATCGCGGGTGGCGGCTTCATCCTCAAGGGCGGTGGCTGGGAATCGGACCTGTATTCTGGGCCCTCGAACCGATCGGGAAGCGCGTCCAAGACGGCAAAAAATGCAGACTCGACGGGTCCCACCAAGACTGCAGACTCGACCGCGGCTGCAACCCCCAGTGCCTCGCCCAAGACCGGCACGGGCGGCAAGGCTGACTCCTAGGCAGGTTCCAGGTAGGACGCGATGATCGTGCGCGTCCCCCATCCAGAGAAACGAACGGAAACGCGGGGTGGCGATCCTTGCACCAGCTCTCGCACCTCACCTACGCCAAACTTCGGGTGTCGGACTTGCATCCCTCGGCGCAGCCCCTCGAGATCGGACAGGTCCGAGCCTTCGCTGTAGTCCACATAGCTATTCGATGGTGCATGGGGAGGCTCCTCGGGGGTCGAAGTCCATGCGGGGGCGTTCGACCTCCCCCCAACCCATTCGATGTCGTTGGCGGGCAATTCGGTCAAGAATCGTGAGGGAATCCCTACGCGCTGCTGACCGAAAATCCGCCGAACGCCGGCAAAGCTCAGGACCAGCCGCTGCTTGGCACGCGTGAATGCGACGTACGCGAGGCGCCGCTCTTCTTCGAGCTCATCGGGATCTTCCCAGGGGTCGATTCCCTTGAAGGGAAACACCTGCTCCTCGAGGCCCGTCACCATGACGATTGGAAACTCCAAGCCCTTGGCAGCATGGACCGTCATCAGCGTGACCCTGTCCCCCCCCGCATCCTCGTCTGCAGAGGTCTGCAGCGTCACATTCTCCAGGAAGTCAGCGAGGGTCGCGTCTGCGTGTTCGCGCTCGAACTCATCCATCGACGATACGAGCTCTTGTACGTTTTGCAATCGAGCGTCGGCTTCAGGCGTATCATCCCGCTGCAGCATGTCGGCGTACCCACTCTGATTGACGAGCTCTGCGCCAATTTCGCCAAGCGGGGCGCCGGACGCTCCGATGGCGCGCAAGTCGGAGATGAGACGAGCAAACTCGGCCAGCCGTTTGCGCGCGGCTCTGCCAAGCTGCTCCAACGTTTCCTCCTGATCGAGCAGCTCCAGTAGGCTCCGCCCTTGATGCGCAGCGGAGTCGAGCAGGCGCGTGATTGTCGTCTTTCCAATCCCTCTCGCCGGCGTATTGATGACACGCAGCAGGCTCATGTCGTCCGTTGGATTGATCATGACGCGCAGGTAGGCGAGCAGGTCCTTCACCTCCGCACGATCGTAAAAACGCATGCCTCCTACAATCCGATAGCCGATGTTGGCGCTACGAAGCGACTCCTCGATCACGCGCGATTGAGCGTGAGTCCGATAGAAGACAGCCACGTCGGACAGCCTTTGCCCTTGGGAGAGCAGCTCATGAACGCCTCGCAGCACGAGACGTGCCTCATCCCGCTCGTCCAAGGTCCGGACGACCAAGATCGGATCCCCTTCTTCGTTGTCGGTCCAGAGCTCCTTCGGTTCGCGATCTGTATTTCGCTCGATGACCGCGTTGGCAGCGCGGAGAATTCTCTTCGTCGAGCGGTAGTTTTGCTCGAGCTTGACGAGACGGGCATCCGGAAACGAGGCGCGAAAATCGAGGATGTTGCGGCGGTCTGCTCCGCGCCATCGGTAAATGCTCTGATCGTCATCCCCAACGACGCACAGGTTGCGGTGACCTTCGGAAAGCAATTGAACGAGTCTGAATTGTGCGTGATTGGTGTCCTGGAATTCGTCTACGAGCACTTGCGAAAAGCGCCCAATCACGGCGGCGCGAAACGCCTGGTCGGATTCGAGCGCGCGCACGGTGCGATAGATCAAGTCTCCAAAATCCAGTGCATTGGCGTGATGAAGACGCTGCTCGTAGGCTGCATATACCCTACGTACGACCTCCGACCAGGCGTCGATCGTTTCGATGTCCTCAGGGCCTTGGACCTCTTGCTTGGCGCTATTGATTCGGCTGGCCATTGCTTTTGGCTGATACCGCTTCTCATCGAGCTTCAAGTCCCTCAGCACTCGCTTGACCAGCGCTTGTTGATCCTGGTCGTCGTAGATCGTGAAGTCCTTGGAGAGCCCTACGCTGTCCCCATGCCGCCTCAAGAGTCTCGCGCAGGTCGCGTGAAAGGTCCCTACTTGAACGGCTGTGCCCTGTTCGCCGAGCAACCCCAAGAGGCGCTCCCGCATCTCGCCCGCCGCCTTGTTCGTGAAGGTGACCGCGAGGATTTTCCATGGCGGCACCTCGTGCGCGGTGATCAACTGCGCGACACGAAACGTGATCACGCGCGTCTTGCCGCTTCCGGCGCCCGCGAAGACCACGAGTGGCCCCCCCTCGTGAACGACTGCCTCGCGCTGACGAGAATTCAGAGAGCTCAGGTCCAGCACCGGCTGAAGGTAGCTGTCTACCCGGCGAAAACCAGGGGAAAACCCTTCTCCATGGGGTGTCCGCGACCGAAAGCTGGCTTTGGTCGCATTTTGCGCGTAGACCCTCTGCGGTGGGTCGCGACGGCGACTAACCCCTTGAAAACGTCGAGGATTTTGGGTGAATCAACCGTTGTCGAACGCGTCCAAACCTGAGGAGGCCTCGGATGGTCCTTCCTCGAAGGGTGATCATGACCTGGTGCAACGCGTTCAAGCAGGCGATTCGACGGCTTTCCGGGCACTCTTCGACAAGTATCATCGTCGAGCGTTTGCCGTCGCCATGGGCGTCGTCAAGAACGAGGATGACGCCCTGGATGCCGTGCAAGAAGCTTTCGTCAAAGTCCACAAGAGCATTCACAAGTTCGAGGGGAGCTCGAGCTTCTACACTTGGCTGTACCGTATCGTCATGAATGCCTCCATCGACCACGTTCGGCGAACGAGCAGGCGAAAGAGCCTGGACTTCGACGAGCGCACGCTTCACGAGGAAAGCGAGGTCGCCGGGGACGGCGCACTAGTTCCGAACATGACTGATGCAAACCCTGGTAAGGCGATCTTGCGCCGCGAGCTCGGAAGCGCCATTGAAGCCGCTCTTCAGGACTTGCCCGAGCATCACCGTGCGGTGATCGTGCTCCGTGAGATCGAAGGAATGAGCTACGAAGACATGGCCGAAACGCTAGAGGTTCCCAAGGGGACCGTCATGAGCCGTTTGTTTCACGCGAGAAAGAAGATGCAAACCGCGCTTGCCCCCTATCTATCGGGGGACGCGGTTTCCGAGGATTGACCATGGAGAGCCCGAAGACACAAGACGAAAAGCTTCAGATGCTCTTTGACGGCGAGCTCGCTCCCGAAGAGGAAGCCGCGGTCCGGCGCAGCCTCGAGGGCTCGCCGATCGGGATGGAGCAGTTGCGGCAGTGGGAGCGGCTCCGCGAGGCGATGCAGAGCGTTTCGGCCGGACGTGCCGGGACCATCGACTCCGACGCGCTTTTTGCGCGGATTCAGTCCGAAATCAGCACACCGGCGGCTCCCGCCGCGCGTTCGGCGCCGGAGCGCCCAGCCCTGCGGGTTGTTCCCGGTGCCCGGGAACGGCGTATCTGGGGTGCGGTAGCGATGGGGTTCGCGGCGGCAGCAGCGATCTCGCTGGCCGTGTTGGCGTGGCCGGACTCCCAGCAGAGCCCGAACGGCACCGGCCAGGCCATGGCGCGCGGCTCGGAGGTGCTGGAGGTTGATTTCGGATCCAACACGGGGACGATCTTCGAGGTCGAGGGCGGCGCCGGGGAATCCTTGGCAGTGGTCTGGATCGACGACGAACAGGTAGGGCGTCCATGAATCTCAATCGACAGTTGCTGGTGATCGCCGTTTTGTTCAGCGCGGCAGCGGCTTCCGCCCAGAGCAGCTCCTTGACGAGGGCAGAGCGCTCGGCCTCGAGCGCCGCCGTTCCCGCCGAGGTGCTCGTCGTTCTGGCCAAAGAGGAAGCGGGTGAGATCGATCCCCAACTCAAGAAGATGACCGCTCTACGTAGGCCTCCGTTCAATGCTTTTCGCTCCATGAAGATCTTGTCCAGGCCCAAGCTCACTCTTACCCCGGGGAAAGACGAGTTGGTGTCTTTGCCGAACGGCCGCCGGGTGAAGCTGACCCTGCTTCGCGTGATGCCGGATGGCCGCTACAAGGTGAAAGCCGCAATCAACCGGCCAAACAAGTCGGACTACCTTCCGCTTCTTCAGGTTGTAGCGTCCGCGGGCGATCCGTTTTTCGTCGCGGGCCAGACGTATCAGGGTGGAACGCTCGTCATCGGCGTGATAGTGGACCCCAAGAAGACCGCGCAATAGGTGCGTGCGGACGACCCAGACGTGATCGAGGTCGAGGGTCCTCCCCCGTTGGCGCAACCTCCCGACACGGTGATCGCGGCGCTTTCACCGGTGGTCACGCCTGAGCGGTTGAGAAGGATCGAGGAGGTGGTGGAGAATCGGACCGATAGCTTGGTGCTTGTCCTGGACGGAATCGCCGATCCGCACAATTCGAGTGCCGTGCTGCGCAGCGCAGACGCGTTCGGAGTGCAGACGGTTCACGTAATCGTTGGAGAGCGCGGATTTCGAGCATCCCGAGGTGTCTCCAAGGGCACGCACAGATGGCTGGACGTCGTGCGTTACGAATCCGCGGAGGCCTGCGCGCGAGTGCTCAGACGCGGCGGGTACACGATCTACACCGCCTCGATGGGAGCTGCGACGCGACCGGAGGACCTGCGCGAAAGGACTCGCCTGGCCGTGGTGTTCGGAAACGAACACCGTGGCGTGTCGCCGAAAATGCAGAGCTTCGCCGACGGAACATTTTCCATTCCGATGTTCGGCTTCGTCGAGAGTCTCAACGTTTCGGTAGCCGCCGCGATCACGATGCAGACGTTGACCCATGACGGAAGGCCGCGACTTCCCGCGACGCGGCGCCAAGAGCTGAAAGCCAGATTCCTAATGAATTCAGTGAAGAAGGCAGACCAAGTGATCGAGAAATTCATCGGGAATGACTAGGCTCAGCCGACTGTCATGAATTAGGGGGCCAGGCGCGAATCAGAGGATGCTATAGGCGCCGACGGACGAGATGGCAGGGAAGCGAACCCAGAAGAGAAAGCGGAAGCCGAGCAAACGCAGGAAGCGACACGGGGGCTCGATGCTGCCGAAGTTGATCGGTATCGCATTGGTGTTGGGCGCTCTGTTGATCCTGGGCACCTATGCTTACTTCAGCCGTGATCTGCCGTCGGTCAGCGCGTTGCGGGACTACAAACCGCCACAGACCACGCGGGTGTACGATCGCCACAAAGCGGTGATCGGGGAGATCTTCGACGAGCGACGGACGGTTATTCCGATGTCACAGGTTCCCCGGCACGTGGTGCTCTCGGTGCTCGCAGCTGAAGATGCGGATTTCTACGAGCACGAGGGCCTCGACTATACGGGGATCCTGCGCGCCGTTGGCCGCGACCTCGTAGCGGGCCGGGCAGCACAGGGCGGAAGCACGATCACCCAACAGGTCGTGAAGATGATGCTCCTGACCCCCGAGCGAACCATCTCGCGCAAAGTGCGGGAGTTGATCCTGGCGCGGCGACTCGAGAACGAGCTCTCCAAGGACGAGATCCTGCACCTCTATCTCAACCACGTGAACTTTGGACGGGGACGGTACGGAATCCAGGAAGCGGCGAAGTACTACTTCGGAAAGGACGCCAGTGATCTGACGTTGGCTGAGTCAGCGATGCTGGCCGGCATTCCGCAAGCACCGTCGCGCCTTTCACCGCGACGCAATCCCGAAGCGGCGAAGCGAAGGCAAGAGTACGTTCTGTCGCAACTGGAAGCCAAACGAGAAGTGTACTGGCCCGACTTGAGCGAAGCGGCGATCGCCGCGGCACGCGAAGAGAAGGTCGAGCCGGCTCCGATACCCGAGAGCTCTGGTGTCGCCCCCGAGGTGTTGAGCATCGCGCGGCATGCGCTTCGCGCGGCCGCGGGTGACGAGGCGCTGCGTGAAGGAGGCTACGAGGTCTACACCACGATCGATCTGGCGCTTCAGATCCGCGCGCGGGAAGCGCTGCAGCGTGGTCTACGCGCGATCGACGACCGACAGGGCTACCGAGGGCCGTTTCGTCGGGCTACGCGAAAGGGAGGGCCCGTCGCAACCAAGCCGAGCGAGTCCCTGCGCATGGGCCGAACCTACGTCGCTCGAGTGACGGGAGCTGATGACGAGAACGCAAAGATCTGGCTCGATGTGGCCGGTCATGCCGCTGTTCTGCACATGCAGGATGCGGAGCGCTACAACCCAGACCGACGTCCTGCCTCTGCTTTCGCCAAGATGGGAGATCTCCTCCCGGTGTCGATCATTCAGTTGGGCGAAGAAGAAGATCCTGCGGTCGCGCGCTTGGAGCGAGGGCCCGAAGGGGCAATCGTCGCGATCGAGCCGCGTTCGCGCCACGTTCTGGCTTTGATCGGTGGCTTCGCCGCGGTGAGTGGATTCAACAGGGCGACGCAAGCGATTCGGCAGCCAGGCAGTACCTTCAAGCCAATCGTGTACGCACGGGCGATTCAATCACGGAGGTTCACTGCTGCGTCGATGGTCGTCGACGCACCGGCGGTGTATGATGAATGGAAGCCGCGCAACTACGAGCAGTGGAACTACCAGGGCGCCGTTCGCCTTCGCGAGGCGCTGGCGCGATCGATCAACATGGTCGCCATTCGCGTCGTGGAGGATCTCGGTGTTCACGACGTTGCCGAATTCGCCCGACAGGACGGCATCAGCACCAAGCTCGAAGAAGACATGGCGCTTGCGCTCGGGGCAAGCGGCGTGAAGCCGATCGAGCTCACCAACGCGTACGCGACGTTCGCGGCAGGTGGTCGTTGGGAGCCAACACAGATCGTAATCAAAATCGTCGCGCCCGATGGCTCACTGGTACGGTTGGAGCGAGGCGAGCCAGCACGAGATGTGATGTCTCCGAGTGAAGCGTACGTCATGACCAGCATGCTGCGAAGTGTGATCACCGAAGGTACGGGCACTCCTGCGCAACGCCTCGAACGCCCTGTGGTCGGGAAGACCGGCACGAGCAATGAAGCCAGGGACGCATGGTTCGTCGGCTACTCGCCGTCGGTGGTCGCCGGGGTCTGGGTCGGATTCGATGACCAGCGCTCCCTGGGAAGGCGAGAGACCGGCACGAGGACCGCGCTCCCGATTTGGATCGACGTCATGGCGGCCGCGGATAAGACCCCAAAGGATACCGACTTCGCGATGCCGAGCGGCGTAGTCGTAGCGTCGATCGACCCCGCTTCGGGCCTGCTGGCCTACGAGGGCCAACAAGACGCAATCTCCGAGGTCTTCCTATCAGGGACGGCGCCGGTCGAGATGGCGAGGTCGCCGGACGTCGCAGACCCCAATCGGTTCTTGATGGAGCAGTTCGACGAAGAGGGCGGCACGCCTTCGACCGAGTCCACTCTTCGGCCCCGGGAAGAGCGGGTCCTAGGTGGCGTGGCCCCACCATGAGTCGCTTCGCGACCCGCTTGGTCATCCTGTTCGCGCTCGCGGCAACCGTTCCAATTGCGCTGGCCGGGTTCGTCTGGTTGGCCGTATCAGAATGGGATGCCAGCGCTGGAAGCAGCGAAGCAGAGATGGCTCGCGTGCAGTTCCGCGAGTTGGATGCACAGCGCAGGGCCGCGTTGATCCGGCTTTGTCGCGACGATCTCGCCGTCGACACGCTCCTGGACGAGCGGAGCAAGGAGATGCCGCCAGCGCTAGACTATGACCGCCTGTTTCGTGGATCGATGGAGGCGGCCGGACTTCAAGCACTCTGGGTGCTGGATGCGCTCAGCGGAGAGCTCATCGCCACGGGGCATCGCCACCGGATTGCTGGGGACCAGGGAGCAGAGTTGACGCATCAGGCGAGGAGCGCGGGCGACCGCGCCTATCTGATTTCGTTGGGCAAACACGAACACCAGCAATTCCTGGTGAGATCCTGTTCGATCGCACGGGGGGGCGCACGGCTGACCATCATCGCTGGTCACCGGCTCGCCTGGCTTCGGAGCCTGGATCCCGAGCAACTCATCATCACGGAAGAACCTGGGAAACGCGACGAAGTGGTAGCGGAGTTGGCCGATGCCGAAGGGATTCCGAGCGGCGTGCTGGCTTGGCGTCCAACCCTGGACCGACGGGGACCGCCGCTTCTTCTGTGGCTCGCCTCTGTGGCCGCGCTGGGACTGGGCCTGGCGCTGATGTTTGGTGGCTACCTGAACCGGTGGCTGCGATCGTCTGTCGACGAGCTCACCGAGGCAGCAACTCGGATCGGTAGGGGGGACTTCGACACCACCCTTCGCGACACTTCGACGGGGGCGTTCCCGGCGACGGCGACGGCGTTCAACCGAATGACCCGCGATCTGAGGAATGCGAGGGAACAGCTTCGGCAGACAGAACGGATCGCGGCATGGCAGGAGATCGCCAAGAGTCTCGCACACGAGCTCAAGAACCCGCTTTCGCCGATCCGACTTTCGATCGAGACGATGCGAAAAGCGCGCGAACGATCGCTCGAAGATCTTGACGCTCTTTTCGACGAGTCCACGAAGACAATCCTTCATGAGGTCGAGCGACTGCGGAGCATCGTCGATGAGTTCAGTCGATTCGCAAGGCTTCCCGCGCCACAGCGCGAGAACGTGGATCTCAGAGATGTGGTGGCGCAAGCCGCATCGCTGCACGCAGAGGGACAGGCATCAGTCGCCGCTGAGCTCCCCTCCTCGCCCGTCACGGCCTTCGTCGATGTTGATCAGATCATGCAAGTGCTCCACAACTTGTTGAACAATGCGCGCGACGCAGCGGTAGAGGCGCATCCTGGCGGCGGCGCCTCGGTCAGACTGAGCCTAGAGGCCGACGCCGGCGCCGTGTACATCCGCGTGCAGGACAACGGTGCGGGCATCCGGGCAAACCTGACCCAGGCGATCTTTGAACCTTACTTCACCCGCAAAGAGGGTGGAACGGGCCTCGGATTGGCGATCACGCAGCGAATCGTGACCGAGCACGGCGGGCGCATAGACGTCGAGTCGGAGCCGGGGCGAACCAAGTTCACAGTCATCCTGCCATCAGGTTGAGGCGACCGTTCCGCGAAGGGGAGATCCTCGGGACAGGGCCCTGGTTCGCCTGATTCGCGAGCGACGGTAGTACATCGACGCGCCGATGGCGAAGCCGCCTCGAGAAGAACCTCGACGAGGTCTGCGTCATCACCCGGTGCCTCGGCCGCAGGCGCTAGGCGGGGGGACGTACGTAGGGGTGCGGCGGAGCGCGATGCGGGGGTGGCAGAGTCAGAATTGGGAAGTAACGCCAGGCGAAGCAGGCAAATCCCATGCACCACGCGCCAGCAGAAATCGCGAGGAGCACGCGAGCCCCTGGTCCGATCGTCGCCGCGATTCGGCAGATCGCAGCCATCGTGATCAGCATGTAGGACGCAGTCAAAACCGGATGACTTTCCAGTGGCCGACTCGTGTGACCCAGTGCCGCGCGGCCGGCAATAGCGAGGACCATGGTCGTGATCGCGCCGCCCGTGAGCGCGTGGACAGCGGCGGTCCGCGTCACCAAGCCGAGCTCCGCACACGCCAATAGCGAGAATCCTACGGGCAACCAAGAGAATGCGAGGTGCAGCACCCAAACCAGTGGCTCTCCGCCGGTTTGGAGCCCTTGCCAACGGCTAACCCGAACGAAGAACATGATGCTTGTGAGGAGTCCAACCAGCGCAATCCAGTTCGATGGCGCACCCATTAGATGCATGGCGCCGAATGCAACCATCAGCCAGGTCGTGAAGAGATCGAAGCGATCGAATTCAGGGGGAAGTGCGATCGGCGGGCGTTGTTGCTCGGCCGCTCTACGCTTCAACCAATTACGGGTGAATGCCGGAACGACGCGGCCACCGATCAGGTTGACGAGCAGGAGGACGAGCCAGAGTCCCCCGAAAAGGGCGGTCATGGTCCAGCCTGCGTTGCGCGTCATTCCGAAGAAGAAGAGCGCGTTGGTCATGGGAAGCAGCGCGAGTATCAGCAGCACCTTGTAATTGCGCTCACTGCGCGCGCCGAGCACCTCACGGCTCATGAGCACGAGGAGCAGGATGGCGTAGCCGAGATCTGCTGTGATGGCGGGTGGAAGCAGGCTCTTGAAGGGCAATGCGAAGAGAACGCGTGCCGCCACCCAAAGCGCAGTGAGGATGATGAGCGGAACGCCGGCGACCGGGGGACGCTTGGTCCATGCGGCTACGGCGGTTAGGGAGAACCCTCCTATGGCCGCACCCGCGAAGCCGTAGATCATCTCGTGCGCGTGCCACCATGTCGGTGTGCCGAGCATTACCGGCAT
This sequence comes from Polyangiales bacterium, assembly GCA_049691835.1. Taxonomy (GTDB): domain Bacteria; phylum Myxococcota_A; class Polyangia; order Polyangiales; family Houyiibacteriaceae; genus SG8-38. The sequence goes on along the minus strand of JBAVOF010000303.1, from coordinate 6,647 downwards.
GGGCAGACATCCAAGCCACGCCGCCACCCACACAGGCACCACCACGATCGCGTGAAGCGTAGCGAGCAGGAAGAGTGGACGGAAAGCGTAGCCAAAGAAGATGCTCATGGGCGCCGGGGAACATCTAGTATCGAAGCTAGCGATCCTCAAACCTCGGAGACCGGCACCGCCCTACGGCGACTCAATTCCGTACGCTCGAAGCTTGCGCTGTAACGTTCTTCGATCGATCCCCAGCGCTGCGGCCGCTCGCGTGATATTGCCGCCCATTTCGCCCAATACTAGCTCGATGTGATCCCGTTCGACGTCTGCCAGGCTCGTCCGACTGGTGCGACCCGGTATCGACGGAAGAGCCGAATCCCGGGCGTTGCCGAAAACGCTGGCCGCGATCATTCGACGTATCAACTCTCCAGGGATGGTGTCGGAGATGGCGAACAGTGACGCGCGTCGGAGCACGTTGAGCAGCTCTCGCACGTTCCCGGGCCAATCGTACTCCTGCAGCGCGGCCACCGATTCCGCGTCGAGCTCGATCTCCTGCTTCCCGAGCCGCGTGAGCAAATGCCTCGCAAGCGGCGCGATGTCTTCGGGTCGCTCGCGCAGTGGGCGGATCAACACGGGAAAGACCTGAAGCCGAAAGTATAGGTCTTCACGGAACCGCCCCGCCTGGGTCTCGGCCCAGAGATCTCGATTGGTCGCGGCCACGATGCGTGCATCGACGGCAATTTCCCTCGAGTCTCCGACTGGACGGATCGTCTTTGTCTCGATCGCGCGGAGCAGCTTCGCCTGGCTTTCGAGTGGAAGCTCCGCGAGCTCATCGATGAATAGTGTACCTCCATCTGCCTCTCGGAAGAGCCCCGCTCGATCGGCGTGCGCTCCGGTGAACGCCCCGCGTTTGTGCCCGAACAACTCGCTCTCGAACAGGTCGCGGGGAACACAGGCGGCATTCATGGCGACGAAGGGGCGAGCGGCCCGATGGCTTTGCGCGTGAATCTGGCGCGCGACGACTTCTTTTCCCGTACCCGTTTCACCGAAGATGAGCACCGTGTCGTTCGTAGGTGCCACCGTGTCAACGAACTCTCGTATCTCCGCCATCACTCGGCTTATGCCGATCAATGGGGTGACTTGCGGAACCGTTCCGGCCTCTTTGCGCCCTCGTTCGAGCAGCGCCTGGCGAAGCAGGGGCCTGAGCATGTCGGCGTCGATGGGTTTCTCGAGGAAAGAGAACGCTCCGAGCTGCATCGCCTCTACCGCCGCCTTGACGGTGCCGTGTCCGGTCATGACTATCACGCTGGTCGGCATCGGCCCACAGCGTCGCAGTACCTCCAGACCCCCGATGCCCTTCATTTTCAGGTCAAGGAGCGCAAGATCCGGTGTAGAGCTGCTGGACAGGATCTCGACCGCCTCCTCGCCGCTGCTCGCCTCGGACACCGCATAGCCTCCGCGCCGGAGCGCCTTCGCCATGGCGAAGCGAAAGGCTGCATCGTCGTCGATGATGAGGACGGTGGCGCTCATGACCAGGGCGCACGGTGATGCACCCCAGCCCCATGTGCAAGCGTCTGGGCACCGGCGGGCAAACGTACTCGCGCGACGGCACCCCCCTGGCCCCTATTCTCGATCGTGAGGTCGCCACCCATCGTCTGAACCAACATGTACGAAGCGTACAGCCCGAGCCCCGTACCCTCGCCTGGTGGCTTCGTCGTGGCGAACGGTTCGAAGAGGCGCCCTTCGATCGCGGGATCCAATCCGGGGCCTTCGTCCTCGACAAGGATCTCGACCGCAGGACCGCGTCGTGTCGCAGAGAGCCAAATCCATTCGCCGCCGGTTTCGCGATTCGCATCGAGCGCGTTCTGCAGGAGATTGACGAGCACCTGCAGAAGTCGATCGGGGTCCGCGACGACGACAAAGTCCTCGACTGATTTGCTGATCTCGAGCTCCGATCCGCCCTCACGCGCACCTGCAAACACGAGAGCCTGCGCCCGCTCGACCACGGCGAGTAGCGGCGTCGACGAGTTCAGCCGCAGCCGCGGGAGATTGCCCCCGCTGAGCAACGAGTGCGTGATGCGGCCGAGGCGACCAGTCTCATCGCGGATGAGCGCGGCGGATTCGGCCAGGTCCGACTGTAGCGCTTCATCGCCACCGAGTGATCGAATCGCCTCTCGCATGTCTGCTGCCAAAGTCCGGATGGTGGCGAGCGGCGTATTGAGCTCGTGCGCGACTCCTTGCGCGACCCGCCCGAGACTCGCCAAGCGCTCGGCGTGGAGGAGCTTGCGCTCGGCCACGAGGATCTGAGTTCGGTCGACGTATAGGTTCATGATGCGCGGGGGAGCCTCCCCGCGCGAAGCCAGCGGGAAGGAAAGCATCTCGTAGAACCGGTCTCCGACGGTGAAACGGCATCGGCCCTCGGCGCCCTCATCCCGGGCGCGCCAAACAGGGCACAAACCCATGGGCTGAATCTCGCACCCACGAGCTGCGATCGGACATTCCCAGGTGTCCTCATCGCTGGGCTTGGGCGCCAGCTCATCGGCCAAGCGGTTACGCCATTCGATTCGTCCGTCGGGCGCCACGACCTCGAGACCGGCTTCGAGCTCATCGAGCGTGTTGGAGATGACCTGGTACTCTAGCTCCGCCTGGTCGCGCGATCTGGCGAGTGCTCTCTCCCGGTCGCGAAGCTCACGAACCGCATGACGCACCACATACGCCGCCGCTCCCACTGTGGTCACGAAGGCCGCCACGTTGCCGATCGTGTCCCAGGGCGGCACCGGGTCCCACGTTCCAATTTGTAACGCGGGCACCCAGACGGTCAGCGCAAGGAAGCCGGCGGCGGCCAAGGCGGCGGCCATCGCAACCAGCGTGGCGCCGGGGCCGCCCAAAATTCCGATCAACGCCAAGTGAAACACGTAGAAACCGATGAATGGCGATGAAATACCGCCAGCGGCCCACAGGACCACGGTGAGCATGACGAGATCGACCAGTGCCTGGGAAACCGCCGCTCTGTTTCCCGTGCCGAGGCCGCGAGAGCGCTTCAGGAGGAGGTAGTTGTAGAGGCTACCGACGGCCACCACGGCCAACAGGACCGGCCATGCAACACCGGGAAAGTGACCGGCCAAGACCAGGCCGGTCGCCGCGAGGACGCCGGCCATGGCAACCCATCGCAGGTTGATCAGCCACCGAATGCGATCGGCCCCGAAGTCGTCTCGCTCCAGAGAATCTGCGAACACGCTGACGCGGCTATGTTCCGAGGCCATCATGGCTTTCTGGGGTTTGGGGTCGATCGTGCTCACTGGCCAGGGTACAACGAGTCGACCTGCCGATGGCAAGTGAATCGAAAGAGAGAAAGGTCGTCATCGCCATCTTGCTGACCTCGACGCTCCTGACCATGCTCAGCATCGCCGGGATCCTCACAGGTGCCTACGACCTATCCTTGGCTCCGCGTGGGATCTACGAACCGGACGGCGAGTTCAGCGATGCTCAACTTCAACTCGAGGAAGCCCGGGCGACCAACCCGTATCGTCGGCCGATGGCAGCCGCCAATGTGGTGGTGTCGGCCTTAGTGCTGATCGGTAGCTTCTTGCTGAGTTGGCGCCGCAGGCTTGCGCAATGGTGGATCCAGCACGCGGTGGCCGCAAAGTTGGTTTGGATCGCTGCGTACACCGCCTCACTGGTTGGCCACATCAAAATGAGCTTCGTGCCGCTGCCGCTCGAGCAGCCCGATGAGGCGCTTTCCAAAATCGTGGGCAGCGTGATCTTGACCGGCTCGTTCAGCGCGCTTCTGCACCTCGCTGCCGCTCATCGAGCCACCAGACCAGACATCCGCCAGTTCATCGAAACGGCCGGCAAAACATGAGAGGAGGCGGGGGCCGGGGTTCCCTCATCGGTGCGGAGCATCGAGTCCACGTGTTCAGAAATTGATGCGTCGCATGATCGCGCGCGGCAGTGCTCGAATGACCGCCATGATGAATCGCCACGGCGCTGGCGCATACACGACTGGCGAGCCGCGATCGATTGCGCCGAGCACCCGCTGAGCGACGACATCCGGCTCGCCAGCGAACGGAGGCGGCGTCAGCCCGGCGGTCATGCTCGTCTTGACGAAACCGGGTTTGACGGTGATCACACGCAAACCCTCTGCGTGATGCTTGTGATCCAAGCCTTCCAGGTAGCGGGTCAAACCGGCCTTGGCCGCGCCATAGATGATGACCGGTTTGCGACCTCGCTCTCCTGCGACGGAGCTGAAGACGCACAAGGTTCCGCCGCCTTCCTCGAGCAGGACCTTCTTCGCGGCCTCGCAGAACAAGACGGTGTTCGAGAAATTGATTCGCAGCAATTTCTCGGCAAGCACGGCGTCGGCCTCGAGCTCTTCTTGGGTAGCGAAGAGACCAGCAGTGACGACGACGGCGTCGAGGCCCCCAAGCGCGGCTTTCGCAGCATGGAGCGCTGGGCCGAAGGTTTCCGGATCCTCCAGGTCACATGGAACGCGTCCAACGGGCCCGAGCGCCCCCCGAACACTCAGGTCCGCCGCGCTGCGTTCGAGCTCGGCGACGTTTCGGCCAAGGAGGTAAATCGAGTCGCCGCGTGTCGCGGTCAAACGCGCCAACGCGCGCCCCATCCCCTTGGTCGCACCAAGAAACGCGATCTTCATCTCAGTCCCCCAGCAGGCGCACCGACTGCGCGCTTCGAAATCTGTGCTTCGGATCCCATCGGTCGCGAATGGACCTGAACTCATCGAGACGGGACCCTTCCATCGCCTCGAAGTGCTCACGCCGAGTGAACGAATCCTTGGCCAGATAGATGCGTCCGCCCTCTTGAAGCACTTGCTCGTTCAACGCATCGACCAGTGATTGGGTATTATCGCGCACGGCGACGTCGAGTGCCAAGGTGATCCCCGGACGCGGGAAGGACAGAACGCCGCGGCTCTGCCGTCCGAAATCCTTGATGACGCACAAGAATGACGCGCCGCCTCGGGCCGTGAGCACTTCCAGCACACGCCTCGCGGAGTTGCGCCCGGCCTCCCGAGGCAAAACACATTGATACTGCGTGAACCCACGACGACCGTACATACGGTTCCAGGATTGGATCGTATCGAGCGGATAGTAGAACGACTCGTGGCTGACGATTCCGCTCGAACGCGGGCGCCATTGCTTGCGATAGTACAGCTCGTTGAAAAGCCGGATCGTGAAGCCATTGAGCACCCACGACGGCCAGTCGAACCGAAGGCGCGGTTGAAAGCCCTGTTTGGGAGGCTTGGACGGGGCTAGTTCGGCATCCGCCCAGCGCCCCGTCATGAGCACACCGCGTCCCATGTGCTTGCCGCGTGCGAGGCAATCGATCCAACCCATGGTATATGGCCACTTGGGCGCGACTTCTTCGAGAGCGTCTTGGAACTCGTCGATGTCGTGGATTCGCCGGCTCTCCTGCCAGATCCACTGCGAGGGGATCCGATGCATCCCAAACTCGACTTCGAGAATGTGGCCGGTCAATCCCATCCCCCCAATCGTGGCTCGAAAGAGGTCGGGGTGTCGGTCCGCAGAGCACTCGAGCACCCGACCATCTGCGACGCGCATCTTGAGCGAGGTGACGTGATCTCCGAAGTTGCCGTCCTTGTGCTGATTCTTCCCGTGCACGTCGGCAGCAACCATCCCGCCAAGGGTGACGAACTTGGTACCCGGGGATACCGGCGTGAAGTAGCCGCGCGGCATCAGCAGGCGGTTGAGCTCACTCAATGCAAACCCCGACTCTGCGCGGAAGAGACCGGTGCGCGGATCGAAGCTCAGAACTCGATCGGCGAGCGTGGTGTTCAGCACATCTGGCTGGTCGTCCGGGGGCAAGGACGCGTCGCCGTATGACCGACCGAGGCCGCGCGACAGATGGACATCTGCACTGATGCGCTCGAGCTCCTCCCCCACACGCTCGCGTCCGGAAGCCGAATGTCGGCCCCAACCCGAGAGCGTCGAAAGCGGTGGCTCACGCATGGCGTGCGTACTGTAGCGCGGTGGGAGCCAGAACCCTAACGTCCACCCTTGGGCACGAGCTCTTGACGGAGCTCATCGGAACGATCGGTGCGCTCCCATGTGAAGGTTTTCTCAGTCCGGCCGAAATGCCCGTAGGCTGCGGTAGGGACGTAGATCGGCCGCAGGAGATCCAGAGTCTCGACGATCGCCGCCGGACGAAAATCGAAGAGCTTGGAGACGACCTTGCTGATCTTCTCGTCGGCAACGATACCTGTGCCAAACGTGGTCACGTACACGCCCATTGGTTTTGCGACGCCGATGGCGTAGGCGACTTGGACCTCGCAGCGTGAGGCCACCTTGGCTGCGACGATGTTTTTCGCCACGTAACGCGCAAAGTACGCCGCGCTGCGATCGACCTTGGAAGGGTCCTTCCCGCTGAACGCACCGCCACCGTGACGGCCCATCCCGCCGTAGGTGTCGACGATGATTTTCCGACCGGTCAGGCCCGCGTCCCCAAAAGGGCCACCAACGACGAACCGCCCGGTTGGGTTGATGTGTATCTTGGTCTTGTTATCGAGCATCTTGGCTGGAAGCGTAGGACGAATGACCTCCTCGATGATCGCTTCTCTCAGAGCCCGCTGCTTGACGCTCTCCGCGTGCTGTGTCGAGACCACAATCGCGTCGAACCGACGTGGCTTGTCGTGC
>JBAVOF010000302.1:0-7175 GCA_049691835.1 Polyangiales bacterium | reverse complement strand
GATTAACCTTGCCGTAGACGATAACTCGCCGGTTCATTATGCAAAAGGCACGCGGTCACACGCTAGCAACCGAAGTCACTAAATCGTGCTTCCACAGCTTGTAAGTACATGGTTTCAGGTTCTTTTGACTCCCCTTAAAGGGGTTCTTTTCACCGTTCAGTCACCCTACTTGTACACTATCGGTCGTCGAGTAGTACTTAGCCTTGGAAGATGGTCCTCCCAGATTCCCACAGGATTCCTCGTGCCCCGTGGTACTCGGGTGCCAGTGCAGAGGCCAAACGTTTTCGACTACAGGGCTGTCACCTTGTATCGCCGAACTTTCCAGTCCGTTCGTCTAACGTTGGGTTTTGTAACTCTGTGAGAGCATTAGGGCGCTCTCCCACTGGTCCCACGACCCCGTACCAACAACGCCCCTAAGCTTACATTGGTATGGTTTAGGCTGATCCCCTTTCGCTCGCCGCTACTAAGGGAGTCTCGGTTGATGTCTATTCCTCCAGGTACTTAGATGTTTCAGTTCCCTGGGTTGGCCGCGCAGCGCCTATGTATTCAGCGCTGAGCTTCTGGGTATGACCCCAGACGGTTGCCCGATTCGGATATCCCCGGATCAAAGTGTGTTAGCCACTCCCCGAGGCTTTTCGCAGCTGCCCACGTCCTTCATCGCCTCTCGACGCCAAGGCATCCACCGTGTGCCCTTCCTAGCTTGACCTTTTCCTAAGACGCATTTCGTCTCGGCGCTTCGACCGAAGTCTCTGCGCTAAGTTGGTGCTTCACTGGATTGCGATACCCAGTTCCACACCTGGTGCCTTGCCATGACGGAAAGTTATGACGCGGCACCTTCGCAACTCGAGACCAGGGTTCGAAAGAAGAGCCTGGTCACAGTTACGGCTAGAAAGAGAAAATTTCTACGTCATTCAGTTGTCAAAGAGCTGCGAGAATCGAGCTTTGAATCTTGATTACTCGGGTCGATTGCGCGCGGATTGTGCGCTTCCGACCGAAGGAATCAAGGTTGGGTCTTCACGGTGTTCTTGGCAAGGCCAATGGTGGCGGGTGTCGATGGTGGAGCTGAGGGGGATCGAACCCCTGACTTCCGGCTTGCAAAGCCGGCGCTCTCCCAGCTGAGCTACAGCCCCGTCCTTAGTAGTGGGGCACGCTAGACTCGAACTAGCGACCTCACCCTTATCAGGGGTGCGCTCTAACCACCTGAGCTAGTGCCCCGTGTTGTTCTCGCAAACTGTCAAAGAGCTTCAGCAGCTGTTTCCGCGAACCGTCGTCGAAGCTTGCATGAGCCTAAGCCCCGAGAACTACTCCGCTTTGTTGGTTCCGGCCCCAACTTCCTCCGCAAAGGGACGCCTTCTTTAGCGGCCTTCCCCAAACCGGTCAAGTGCTTTCAAGTGACCCGTCTCAAAAAGAACGACAGCACGTGTTTCCGCGCCTTTGTCGATGGTTGTGCTGAAGTTGATCCCCGCGGAGCGTCGGCCCCGAACCGATCTTGCCTCAGGGCAGGACCAAGAGGTCAACTATTTGAAATCTTAGACGAAATCAATCGATGACATAGTATGCGCCGAGGATCCCAAACATCTCTTCCTCAGTCGTGATGCCGCCCCAGACCGGACAGGCATCGCAGACGCCGCCCTCACCGCAGGTGGAGTCATCTCCGTTGCAGAGGATGCCCTGATTCGGTCCGCCAACGCAGGCGCGATCTTCGGGCTGACAGCCGCACTGCCCGACGAACGCGCTGGCATCGCCGATCGCGCAGGTGTTGGCGTCGGGCCTGTTCGAGTTCCTTCGCACCTCCTCAGGATTGGTCGCGCCGTTGTCCCAAATGGCACAGTACCGGAAGGTTCGATCGCGTTTGTCGGGGCTGTCGAGGTCGAGATTGTTCTGCTCGTCGAAGCGTTGGTAGAGCGGATCCTGATAGAAAAAGCTTCGGTAGTCGGGGTCGCGCGCGGGCGCCGGGCAATTGGGGCCGCCACTGCATTCATCGTTGGGGGGGTACCAGATTCGAAAGTCGTGCCCGTACTTATGCGTGTGCGAAGAGAGCGTGATCAAGCGCGCCCCGATGGGCAAGGTGAACGTCGCGCATGCCTGCTGGCTGGTAAACGGAGCGATCGTGCCCATCGAAAAGATGTGATCCAAGACCGTCAGATCCTGACGGAGAAACGCGCGATCCTCGGCCGCAATGTAGGTGAAGTTCATGTACTGCGAGACGGTCGTGTCCTGCTTCGTCAGGTTGAAGGAATGGCTGTTCCAGATCGTGAAACCGCGCAGCGGCATCACCCCGTACACCCCGGGCGCGAAGTCTTCGACGAACGTGGCTTCTTGAGCGGTCGCGATGTTCTTTCGCGTGGCTGCTGCTCCAAAAAAACCGAGAAAAGTTCCCAAATCCTCCGGCGCGTTCGCGTATCGGATGCACCCGAGGGCGGTCAACGGCGCCGTTGCGCAAACGCTTCCCTCACCGCACATGCCTTCGACGGTCGGGTCACAGGACTTCCCATCGTTGGCGCCATCGAGGCACTGCCAATCCTTCCAGACCGGGTTCTTAGGGTCCCACTCGTGCTGGTTTTCGGGAGACGGAATGTAGGACTCGACGATGCTGTGATGAGACTGCGGGTCCTGGGCAAGAAGGAAGTTCGAGTATCCGAAACACTCACGGCTCGGACCGCCGTAGGCGTCGGGGCAGGGTAGTCGGACGGCTTCCGGCACGCGGTCGCTGTAGTCGTAGTACGTGACGAAGCAGACTTCGTCTTCGGACTCGGCGGGGAGCGTCCAACCCCCAGAAAAGAACTGAATGCCTTCATCGGCAGCGGGTGGAGGCAGTGGCGGGATCTTGTTCGGAGCCGCCTCGTCGCTTGGCGCACAGCCAAGCACTTGAGGCGCCCCACGGACCACACCGACGCGCGGTGCACCCGCACGGATCCATGCACGGACGAGCTCGAGCTCTTCCTCGCTCAGAATGTCAGCGCTTGCGGGCATCGGGCCACCCGAGATCCCGAAGTCGGCGAGGTTGGTGTCGAGCGTCTTTGCGGCGAGCTTGAGATAGAGCACGCTTCGCTCTTCGTCGGCCGGGAACACGAGCGGAAGATCGCTCGTCGCGGAGACCACGTTCACCACGTTCTCGTACAGGTTCTCCGGACGCAGATCGAGCTCTCCGGCTGCCTGGGACGGATCGGTGCCGTGGCAGGTACTTGCTGTACACCCACGCGAGTCGAAAACGGACTGCACCACCTCAAAAGTGCTGTCGGCGCTACATTTCTCGGTGGAGTCGCTGTCACTACCGCATGCAGCCAGGCCTGCAGCGGGCATTAGATAGGCAAAGAAGGCTAGGCGGCGCATGAGTCCTCTGCATGGGGCCAGGAACGGGAACCGTGGCCGGTGAGAAATAGACGTATCGGTGCCTCTGGTCAATCCAGATTCGGCGAGCTCGGCGCTGGCAGCGCGCCAACGCTGGCGAGACGTTGACGATAATGGGCGAGACAGCGCGCCATTGCTTCGTCCGGGCTCACCACGGGGTGGTAGCCGAAGTCTCGCTCCGCTTCGTCGCTGCTCGCGCAGTGCGAGATCGCCAGCTTTCGGATCTCGTGCGGGGAGAAAAAAGGCGCCGGCAGGCCGACCCGAAAGTGCAGGTACTGCCACAGACGAAGGAACGCGAGGACTGGACGGTAGGGAATGCTCAACTTCGGGACTTTGTAGCCCAGGCCCTCGATGAGCGGACGCATGAACTCGAAAAGAGGCAGCGGATGGTTGTCGGTGACGAAATACGCTTTGCCGCAAACCGGGCTCGAGGGGACAAGGTGTTTGGCAAGCAGGATTTCGGCGTGCACCAAATTGTCGATGTAGATGTGGTCATGAAGCGCGCCGGGAAACGCAATTGTTGCGACGAGCCGCCCCTTGGTCACTTGCTCGAACATTTCATCGAGCATGAGATTCTTGCCGGGCCCGTAGATCCCGTCGGGCCTGAGGACACTGGTCAGCAAGCCGTGCTGGCCGTTGGCGGCGAGGACCCGCCTTTCGCCTTCGATTTTCGTCTCGGTGTAGAGACAGCTCATCCGGGTTGCGTACGGAGAGCTACTGCGCATCGCGGTGTTCACCTCGCAGTTGAAACAGACATCGATCGAGCTGGTGTGCACGAAGCGGCACACCCCATGAACCGTGCATCCGCGGAGGAGGTTCTCGACGCCACCGACGTTGGTATCGTATGCGGCCTTTCGATACGCGTCCGACGCAGCTCTACCCCCGAGGAGAGCCAGTCGCGCAGCGGTGTGGAACACAGTGTCGATACCCTCACAAAGGGCGAGCATTCGCGCTGCGTCTTCGACCTCGCCTTGGACGATCTCCAGGTTCGCGTGCTCGATATGGAGTGGGGTGTTCCGAATGACGGCTCGGACCGTGCAGCCTTGGGCGAGAAGGCCGCGGACCAAGTGGCTTCCGACAAGACCGGCGGCGCCGGTGACCAGGCACACCCCGAGATCGTCGAGCGGCTCAGGATCTGACACCTAGGCTCCTGCTTGAAGCACAGGCTTGCCGAGGAGCAGATCGGCGGCTCTGCCGGCAACCGCGACGACCGGCGCGTGCGTGTTGCCGGAGGGGATCAGGGGAAAAATCGACGCGTCTACGAGTCGTAAGCCTTCAATCCCATGCACCCGCAACTCATGATCGACGACGGCATCGGGATCCTCGGCCGGGCCCATCTTGGCGGTCCCAACCGGATGATAGGTGCTCATCGAATCGCTCCTCCAGAACTCGAGGATCTCCTCGTCGCTTTGGACGTGGGCGCCTGGCACTAGCTCCTCGACCGCGTGCTCGCTGAATGCCGGTGCCGCGTAGATACGCCGCTGCAACTTGAAGCCTTCGATGCTGAGCTCCCGGTCGTGCGCGGTGGAAAGGTAGTTGTGCACGATCTCGGGTGCGTCTTTGGGATCTCGGCTCCGTGCATGAACGCTACCCCGCGAGGTCGGACGGATCACGCACACCGTCGAGTTCACCCCGGGCTCCTTGGTGGCCACCATCTTGCCGTTCTCATCCATTCCCCCGGAGCCCGGGGTGAAGTGGAGCTGAAAAATCGGCCGGCCGCCGGTCTCCGAGCTGACGAAGGCACCGACATTGGCTGCCGGGAACGCGAGCGGTCCGGTCTTCGTGAGCAGGTAACGGAACACGTTCATCACGACACGCGGAAACTTCCCATCCTCGGAGAGGGTTTGCTTGGTCCTCACGCCGTGCTGCACCCAAAGCTGAAGGTGATCTTGCAGGTTCGCGCCTACGCCCCGGAGCTGATGGATCACCTTGATGCCCAAATCCTCCAGTACGTCCCGTTGTCCGATCCCGCTCATCTCCAGTAACGGCGGGGAATTGTAAGCTCCGGCGCAGAGGACGACTTCTCGCTTTGCCTTGACTTGATGCACCCGACCTTTGGCGTCCTGATACTCGACACCCACCGCTCGTTTGCCCTCGAGCAACACTCGCCTCGCTGCGGCCTTGAGCATGATGGTGAGGGTCGGTCGCTTGCGAACCTCCGCGCTGAGGAACGCATCGGCCGAGCTCCACCGGCGGCCGTTCTTCATGGTGACCTGCATGTAGCCAATGCCGCGCTGAGTCTCGCCGTTGATGTCCCCGAGGCGCCGGATACCGATGCTCTCCGCGGCCTTGATGTATGCTTCGCTGATCGGATACTTCATCGTGACATGGGTCACGTTCAACTCCCCATCGTTGCCGTGATACGGATTGCCCGTCTCCAGTTCGAAGTGCTCAGATCGCTTGAAGTAGGGGAGGAGCTCGTCGTACGACCAGCCCCCGCAGCCCGGTAGCGCGGCCCAATCGTCATAGTCCTCGCGTTGCCCGCGGGTGTACACCATCCCGTTGATGGAGCTGCAGCCACCCAGGACACGACCGCGGACGACGCTGATCCTGCGCCCATTGAGCTCGGGCTCGGGTTCGGTCGTGTAGAGGTTGGTGACCTTTTCGTCATACATCAACTGCGTGAAGCCGATCGGCATCTTGATGAGCGGACTGTTGTCGTTTCCCCCTGCCTCCAAGAGCAGAACGCGGTGACTGGGATCGCCAGACAAGCGATTCGCCAACAGGCAACCGGCGGAGCCGCCGCCAACGACGATGAAGTCGAAATCGGTATCAGGCATGCCGCTCAATCGTTTCGGTACATGGTGACGACGCAAGCGCCCCCAAGGCCCAGGTTGTGCTGAAGCGCAATGCGCGCCCCCTCGACTTGTCGCCGTTCGGCTTGCCCACGCAACTGCCAAACCAGCTCTGTGCACTGCGCTAGACCGGTGGCGCCAAGTGGATGGCCCTTGGAAAGGAGGCCGCCCGATGGGTTGGTCACGTACTTCCCACCGTAGGTGTTGTCACCATCTTCGATGAACTTCTCGGCCTCACCCGGCGCACAGAGACCGAGCGCTTCGTAGGTGAGTAGCTCGTTGGCCGTGAAGCAGTCGTGCAGCTCGACGACGTCGACGTCCTCGGGGCCCACTCCCGCCTCTTCGTAGACTCGTTGCGCTGCCTTTTGTGCCATGTCGAAACCAACCATCTTGACCATGCTCTGCGGCCCGAAACTCGAGGCGAAGTCGGTCGTCATGGCCTGTCCGACGATGTGCACGAGGCCACTCTTGCCGTGTTTCTTGGCGAAGTCGTCGGAGCAAAGCACCGCCGCAGCCGCGCCGCATGTCGGCGGACAGCACTGGTAGCGCGTCAAGGGACCGAAGACCTGAGGCGCGCTCATCACATCGTCTAGCGAGAGCGCTTCGGTGAAGATGGCGAACGGATTGTTGGCGGCATGCTTGCGTGCCTTGACGGAAATCTTGGCGAAGGTCTCGGGCTTGGTGCCGTGCGTCTGGGCGTACTCCTGGCCGGCGCCACCGAACATCTGTGCGGCCGGGGGTGCGGGGACGAAGCCCTGCACGTCATTCATGACCTGCATGTGCTGCACGAGCGGAGTCACACGATCGCTGTACTTGGAGCCCAGCGCACCCTTTTCCATTTTTTCGAAGCCGACAGCGATGACGCATTCCGCCAAGCCACCTTCGATCGCCTGACGCGCGAGCATGAGCGCGGTCGAGCCCGTCGAGCAGTTGTTGTTCACGTTGTAGATGGGGATCCCCGTGAGACCTACGCGGTACATCGCCGCTTGTCCGCAGGTGCTGTCACCGAACACGTAGCCGGTGTACGCC
>JBAVOF010000301.1:0-8794 GCA_049691835.1 Polyangiales bacterium | reverse complement strand
TCGCTGCCCTAAGAAGCGCCACTCTCATCGAGGGTACTTAGGAGCACCCCACGGAACACCGCCCCCCGATTCCGTTCGGGACGTGGGCGAACGTGGGGACGTCAGGGGGACGTGGCGACCTGCAATGGAGTGAGAACATGTGACGAAGAGTGGACGTGGCCATGCGCGAAACCCCTGGATATTGCTCGTAAACGACGAGAGTGGTTAGGGTTGTGCGCGACCGAAGGAATGGGCCTCGACGAGTTCGAATCCCGCCCCCGGCACTAGGTCGCGTTTTCAGTTTCACTTTGTGTTTCGGCGCCCTCGGCGGCTGCCTGTCAAGGCGGCCGGATCAGAGATTGCGGTGGGGCGGTGCCAAACGTTACCGCTGGCCCCAGATTCTTGTCTACGGATGAACCGGGGGAATACTTGAGTTTCAACGCGGTTAATCAATTCGAATGAGTTCGGAACAGCCGATGAATGAACGTCGGCCGGGAGGTTGGCCGATTCGAACCTGGTCTCTGTTGCTCATCTTGGGTGGGCTTCTGAGCTTCGGTTCGGCCAGCGCTCAGTTCCCCGCTACGCCCTCGGCGGAGGCCATGGACGCCGCCTCTCTCATCGCCACCGCATGCGTGAAAAGTGCGACTGGCTCCGCCTCGATCGAATGTTTGGGAACCGGTGCCGAGGAGATCGTCGATCCCCTCGAGGACGAACACGGACAGGTCGGGGCGCAGTCGGTTGCGTTCTCGGCTGTAGCGCCGGAAGCCATCGTTTGGTTCGGCTCGCGCCGCACAGTGCCGATCCCGACGCCTTTCATCGACTCTGCGACAGCGCGCGGTCCCCCGTCCGGCTGACCAGGTCTCTACCGGGGCTTCGTCCGTAGATTGTGCTCTCGGGTCCGAACCGTCGGGGCCCGCTGTGTTCCAACTCGCAGGTGGATTCTGATGTCGAAAGTATCCTTTGGGGACGGACTGAGGTTTCCTTTCCGTTCGCCGAGCTCAAAACCGATTTCCTGGTGTTCCTGTCATGCCTTGCCGCGCTGACACAGCTCTTGATTTGGCGAAGCGGCGCCCTCAGTCGCGCCCCGCGCACTCGACAGGGGTGCTTGCCGTTGGCGCATGTGACGGCGCCTGGTACGGCCGAGCCTCTCTAGATGCGCCAAGCGCAGATTCGGGTTTGGTGAAGTGAACAAGCTCGTCGCAATTGCCCTGAGTAGGCCGTATACGTTCGTCGTCCTGGCGATTCTCATCACGCTCTACGGAGGCAAGTCGGCGCTGGACACACCTACCGATGTGTTTCCCAACGTCAAGATTCCCGTCGTAGCCATCATCTGGAGTTACGCCGGAATGTTGCCGGAAGACGTATCCGGTCGCATCACGTACTTCTACGAGCGCGCCCTGACGTCGACCGTCGAGGGTATCGCGCGGCTCGAAAGCCAATCGTACTACGGCAGCAGCATGACCAAGGTCTTCCTGCAGCCGGGAGCAGACCTGGCAGCGACCGAGGCCGACATCGCATCGATTTCGCAGACCGTTACGAACGCGTTACCGCCGGATATTTCACCCCCGATGGTCATGCGTTTGGAGGCGTCGTCAGTTCCTGTGGCGATGTTGCAGGTCACATCGGATACGCTATCGCCCGCCGACCTCTACAATCTGTCGATCGCTCGAATTCGTCCGGAGCTGGTGACGATTCCCGGGGCCATTTTACCCCATCCCTATGGAGGGAAGCCGAAGCAGCTGCTCATCTCGCTCGACCAACAGAAGCTCCTCGCCCGTCATTTGACCGCAAAAGACGTACATGACGCGTTGAACAAACAGAACCTCGTTCTGCCTGCAGGCGACCAAAAGATCAAATCGCTCGACTGGATGGTTCAGACCAACGCTTCTCCGCTGAAGGTAGCAGACTTCAACAACATCCCGATCAAGCGCGTGGGCGATGCTACCGTCTATTTACGGGATGTGGGCGATGCGACTCTCGCTGGCCCACCCCAAACCAACGCCGTGCTCGTCGATGGCAAACAGGCGGTAAGCATCGTCGTGATGAAAAGTGGCGAGGCCTCCACGCTCGACGTGGTCAATGGCATCAAAGAGGCCATCCCCAAAATCAAACGCAGTATTCCGGAAGGCGTCGATATCAAGATTCTCAATGACGCATCCGAGTTCGTGAAGGTTCCGGTCGAGGAAGTGCTGATCGAAACGCTGATCGCGGCAGCGCTCACGGGTCTCGTCGTGCTGTTGTTCCTCGGATCATGGCGGGCCACGGTGATCATCGCCACGTCGATTCCGCTCTCGATTCTGACGGCGATCATTTGTCTCAACTGGTTGGGAGAGTCGATCAATATCATGACGCTGGGGGGCCTGGCTTTGGCAGTCGGCATCTTGGTGGATAACGCGACCGTGATGATCGAGAACATCGATACGCATATCGCAATGAAGAAACCTTTGGAGACGGCGATCATCGACGGCGCCAACCAGATTCTCATACCGACGCTGGTCGCTACGTTGTGCATAGCGATCGTCTGGTTGCCTCTCTTCGGGTTGACCGGCGTATCGGGATACCTGTTCAAACCGATGGCAGAAGCCGTGATGTTGGCCGTGCTCGCCTCGTTCGCGTTGTCGCGGACACTCGTGCCCACGATGGCGAAGTACTTGCTCCGCGGCCATGAGGAAGAAGAGCATTCCGACCGGCCTACGCGCCGCGAAAATCGGCTGGTTCGCTTTCAGAAGAGCTTCGAGCGCGGGTTCGAAACCTTCAGAGACAAGTACGTGAACGTGCTGGAACTGGCGATTTCTCGTCGCCGGATATTCATCCCGGTCTTCCTCCTCGTCGCCGGGGCTTCCTGCGTGCTTTTCTATTTCAACGGAACCGAATTCTTTCCAGAGGTGAAGACGAGCGCTCTGCAGCTTCATATGCGAGCTCCCCTCGGGACCCGGATCGAAACCGCCAGCCGGATTGCCTCGCTCGTTTCAAACGACATTGAGCGTATGCTTCCAGGCGAGGTAGAAGGAATCGTCAGCAACTGTGGCTTGCCAGTAGGGCCGCACAATCTTGCGTTCATTCCTACGCCCACTATCGGCTCACAGGACTGCGATTTGACGATCGCGCTAACGAATGAGAAGGCGCCTGTCTGGGATTTTCGCCGAGCCCTGCGCAAAGGGCTGAAGGAGCGCTACCCGGGCACCGAGTTCACCTTTCAGCCGGCTGACCTGACGGCGAAGATTTTGAATTTCGGTTCGCCCGCCCCCATCGACGTACGAGTCAAGGGTATGGACATGGCGGAAAACTATGGCTTCGTACGCCAACTAGCGGGACAGCTGAAGAAGATCCCCGGCGCGACCGATGTGACGATTCAGCAGACGATGCGCACGCCTACGCTGCTCGTCGAAGGGAACCGAACGCTCGGTTTGGGAGTTGGGCTTCTGGCGGAACACCTCGGTCTCAACATGTTGTTGGCAACCTCGGGCAGTCAGCAGATCGACCAGAGGTATTGGCTCGATCACAAGACGGGCCTTTCCTATCAGGTCAACGTGTATACTCCACAGCCCTGGCTTTCGAGCATCGACCAGCTGCTTACGCTCCCCATCCACAGGCCTGAGGAGGAAGCCGACCGTCCTCCGCAATTGCTTGGCAATGTGGCCAAAGTCTCGGCCGAGGGGACCCCTGGTGTGGTCACCCATGAGGGGATACAGCCGGTGTTTGATATCTATGTGTCTGCAGAGGGACGGGACCTCGGCGGTGTATTGGCCGACGTACAAAAAATCAGCGAGGAGGCGAAGTCCTCCATGCCTCGCTCTGCAGCACTCCGAGTCACCGGACAAGCCGAGACGATGCACACCGCTTATGTGGAGCTTCTGACAGGCCTGGTGGCGGCGATCATCTTGGTTTACCTGCTGATCGTCGTGAACTTTCAGTCGTGGCTCGACCCGTTCATCATCATCACCGCTCTTCCCGGAGCAGTCGCAGGAGTCGCCTGGGCCCTGTTCATCGCAAACACTTACATTTCCGTGCCGGCGCTCACCGGCGCCATCATCATCGTCGGCGTCGCTACGGCGAACTCTATTTTGGTCGTCGCCTATGCCAGAGAGCGGCTCGAGATGCATCACGATGCTTTTCGCGCGGCAGTCGAGGCCGGCCGCGCCCGAATCCGTCCGGTCCTGATGACCGCGTCGGCGATGATCTTCGGCATGCTACCGATGTCGATGGGCAACTCGCAGAATGCGCCCCTCGGCCGTGCTGTCATCGGAGGATTGCTTTTTGCTACGTTTGCAACCTTGTTCTTCGTGCCAACTATCTACGCCGTCGTCTACAAAAACCGAACCGTCCACCAGCAGCAGGCGGTGGCCTAATCCTGCATACACGAACCATTCAATCCGTTTGGTGAGGAAGCATCGACATCCTTCTAATCTTCGCGACACAACCCGTGGGGTCCTCATGAAGCTCAAGACCAGAATCCTCACAATAGGCGCTGTGCTGATGGTTGCTGTCTATCTCCTCATCGCGTTTCTTCACAGAATGGCGGCGTCGGAGAGATTGGCGCAGGATACACTGCAAGAGTCTGTGCCAACCGTAGCGCTCACTCGCGCTCAGGCCGTCGATCCGAAGACGACGATTACGCTTCCGGGCAACATCGCCGCCTGGTACGAAGCCCAGATATACGCGCAGGTCTCCGGCTACGTGAAGATGTGGGACAAGGACTACGGCGCGGAAGTGAGAACGGGCGATGTGCTGGCGGTGATCAACGCACCCGCGCTAAGCGCCGAGTACGGACGGGCAAAGGCTGCCGCGAACGCTGAGCGAGCAAGATACGAGCTCGCGAAGCTCACCGAGAAGCGGTACAGCGCGATGCAGAAATCGAAGGCGGTACCCCTGCAAACCATCTCGGTGAAGCGAGCACTCGCTCAGGTCGCGAAGAGGGAGCTGGAGGCGGCGCTGCAAGAGGTGGCACGCCTCGATGCGCTGATGAAGTTTACCACGATAGTAGCACCCTTTGATGGCGTCGTGACATCGCGCGAAATCAATGTCGGCGACTATGTGAACCAAGAGGGAACCATCGACAACAACAGGGCCGAAAGCAGTCGCCTGTTCACAGTTGCAGACATTCACAAAATGAGATTATTCGTCTCTGTCCCAGCAAACTTCGGACCGTTTCTCAAACCTGGCTTGACGGCAGACGTAACGGTGCCGCAGCTGTCGAATCGACACTTCCAGGCAAAGTTTCTCACGGTAGCAAAAGGGTTTAGCGTGGACACGCGAACGGCGGTGACCGAATTCGTCATCGAAAACCAAGATCGTGCGTTGTGGCCGGGCTCCTATGCCACCGTGCATCTTAGTGTGGATGTCGATCGGGACACATTGTCGATACCGGCCGGTGCCCTGGTCTTCGACGAAAACGGCACGCAAGTCGCAACGGTGACTTCGGAGAACAAGGTCCACTTCAAACCGATTTCGGTGACCCAAATCTTGGATAGTGCGGTGGAGGTGAGTACAGGCGTGACGGCCGAGGATCGGATCATCGATAACCCGAGTGCTGCGCTTCTCGAAGGCGAACCCGTTCGCGTCGTGACGTCAGCCCCGGGATTTGTCCTCACCCCTAGTCACGACCCGGTCATCACAAATCACGAGCCGGTCGGAGCGGCTGTGTTCGAAAAAGCTCAGCATGAACCCCAGAAGGCATTTTGATGAATAGCTCGAGGAGAGGCCCCAGGACAGCGGCAGCAAGCTCATTGAAAGGAGGACTCGTAACATGCGTATTGGTTCTTTCCTTGGTGTTGCGCGCGCTGTCCTAGTCTGTTCCGCGTTAGCGCTGCCAGCATGTATAAACCGCGGCGCAATCGACTTGGCGCCGAAGTACGCCCTCGCCAAATTCGAGGTGCCCGCCGAGTGGAGCGGATCTAGCCCCTTTGTCGAGGCGCACCCTTCAGATGGCGTGATTCGCCGACAATGGTGGAAGATCTTTGGCGACCCGGTGCTCGACGCGCTCGAAGAACAAGCGACGGAGGCGAATCCCGAGCTCGAAGCCGCTGCCGAGCGATTCGTACAGGCGCGAGACATGATGATGAAAGCGCGGGCGGAGTTGATTCCTCACATCGGCACGGGTGCGGTGCCTCGGGTCGGGAGGGAATCCGAGGCTCGGCTGTTTCGGGCGCCGAACGCCCCGCTCTCCGACCAGGGGATCTCTCTTGGGGGTCTGGCGCGATGGGAACCGGATTTTTGGTCCGAAATTCGGAACGAGACCCGCTCGCGAACATACGCCGCGCAGCAGCGGGCTGCAGAGTATGGGTCGGCGCGATTGTCGCTTCAGGCGGAGTTGGCCAACGACTACTTCACGCTGCGCGGGATCGACGCGCAGAACGCGATCTATCGGCAATCGATCGACTACTATGAGCGTTCCCTCGAGGTGGTCACGGTCAAATTCGAGGGATACATCGCATCCGCACTCGACGTCGCCAGGGCGCAGTATCAACTGGTGAGGACGCAATCGCGCCAGCTGGGGCTGCAAGCCGAACGCGAGGTGGTCGAGCATGCGATAGCAGTTCTCGTCAATCGAGCTCCCGCAAGCTTTTCGATCGAGCCGGTCGATACGCTGTCGGTCGGAGATTTCTCGGTGCCTCAGGCGATTCCATCGACATTGCTGCAACGTCGCCCCGACGTCGCCGCAGTGGAACGGCAGGTCGCGCAGGCGAATAGGCAGATCGGCATTGCCAGAGCTGCCTTCTTTCCCAAGCTGCGGATTGGCGCCGGGGGAGGTATCGAAGGTCAATTTGGCAGCTTGTTCAAGGCTGCCAATCTGTTCTGGATGGTCGGTGCGCTGATAAAGTTTTCGGTATTCGAGGGTGGATCACGTCGCGCGGACGTGCAGCAAGCATGGTCCTATTACCGAGAAATGGAAGATCACTATCGGGGAACGCTGTTGGAGGCGTTCAAGGAGGTCGAAGACGGACTGAGCCGTACGCAGCTGATTTCTGAACAACTGGACCGGCAAAAGTTGGCCGTCGTCGCAGCAGAGGAGCAACAGAACCTGTCGATGGAGCTATACCAAGGTGGTTTGGCGTCGAGCCTCGACCTGATCGTGGCGCAAGTCAACACGCTGGACGCGCGAATTGTTTCTGCAGAGATCACAGCCGGTCTGCTCAGGTCGACAGTAGGACTGGTACGAGCGCTCGGTGGTGGCTGGCAGCGCAGCGACTTGCCCGACGACGACGACATTCAGCCGTTTGGCGTTCTCGAATACAAGGGAATCAAGAACCCGAAGCCTACCGGTGGGATTGATGTACAGGTGGACAAGCGCGAGGAACACAGAGACGTAAGCAAACCCAGTAGGCATTGAGGAGCACGCTCGTGAACACAAAGCCCGCAAAACGCGTGACAATCGTAGGCGCACAATCTTTGCGTGCGGCATTGGTCTCTGACATCCGTAGGCTGGGCGCCAAAGGCTACACGTATACCGTGGTGCACGGCGAAGGTTCGCGCGGGATTCGACCGAGCGACTGGAGCGGTCCGAACGGAAAGCTCGAGGTCATCACCACCCCCGAAGTGGCCGATCGAATCTTGGAGCATGTCGCGGCCCGTTACTTCGATAACTACCCCCTGATTGCATATGTAGTCGAAGTTCACGTGTTGCGCCCCGAGAGGTACGGCGTTGAGTAGCTCGTGCGCGCAGCCGGCAAGTCGAGTCGAAGCTCAATGACTTGGGGCCAGTCGGGTTTACGGTGGAAGATCTCGAGAAACCGCCGCACGCTCGAATGTCTTTTCGCAACGTCGTTCGGATCCTGGGTCGCGCTGGGCCAAGCGCGCTTCGCTTGAATTTCCCCACCATCATGCGATGGTTCGCGCGCCTGCCGGGCGTCCAAGTATCCGTCCACATCAACTCGAGGAACCCATGACGATTCAAAACGCCCTCTTGTCACTTGTCTTCCTATCCACCGTCGTGGCCTGCGCTCACACGTCCCAACCCGCGCCCGTGCGGGAGCCGGCCGCGCAATCGAGCGAGCCCGCATACCTGTTCGTCCAGAGCGCTCAGAGCGTGGAGTCGGGTCCCGGAACCCTGACCTTGAAGGGGGTCAGCCCGACGACGATCTACTTCACCGATCGTCCGAAACGAACAGCGGGGCACGGTCGCACCTCGGACTTCGTCTCCATGTGGGGCGAGGGCGAAGACAGCTTCAGCGCTGACCCGCCCAACGCGACTTTGTCGATTCTCGAAGGCGATGAAGAAATCGCCGACGTGGTAGTGACGCTTCGCAATCCGCGTCTCGAAGGACAGAATCTGACCTACGACGTACAGACGCTCGAAGGCGACCTTCCGAGAACCGGAGGTGCCGCAGCACTGTTCATCGACGTACTCGTCGCCCGTGGCCCGATGTTGAGGGGCCCGCGGGCCGTGGTCATCCGCTGAACCCTGGGTCGGATTCCGTGCAGACCTATCTCATCCATGCTGTCACCGTGTTCATGGGCTTTTTTGCCATCATGAATCCGATTGCCAACACGCCTATTTTCCTGGGTCTGACCGAAGACGACCCGCCCGAGATCCAGCGAGCCGTGGCTCGACGCGCACTGATCGTTGCATTCCTGATCGTTCTGGTCTTCACCGTGTCCGGACGCATGATCTTCCAACTGTTCGGTATCGGGCTTCCAGCCTTCCAGATCACTGGGGGTCTGCTGATCCTTCTGATTGGCTTCCATATGGTTCAGGGCCAGTCCTCCAGCGTTCAGCATCCAGGGCAGCCAAGCGCCGCGTCCAATCTGCAGGGTGAGCTCGACAAGGCCGTTTCGCCGATCGCCATGCCGCTGCTCGCGGGACCCGGCACCATCG
>JBAVOF010000300.1:0-11584 GCA_049691835.1 Polyangiales bacterium | reverse complement strand
GACCTGTGCGCCGCGATGTTCGACGACCCCGAAGATGGGCGGCGTCTTGCGCTGCAGTGCGTCGCGCGTGTCAAGGGTGTACCCAAGCACGCTGAGCTGGTGCGGAGCGCCGCCGAGATCGCCGCGGCTGCAGACGGGCGCGTCCTCTCGATCGAGGAGTCGGTCTTGCGCGACATTTGTGCCGCGCTCGGGCTGCCGGGCTAGGGCGGAGGGAGCGTGTCCCCGGCCGGGTCCTGGGCTAGGATGCGCGCCCACGCCGATGGCCCATCGTATTCGACCCACCCCACTGAGCCTGAGGCGAAGAATCGGGGTCTTCATTGGGCGACTCATCATGGCGTTCTTCGGCCTCATCGAAAGGCTGCGTCCATTGCCTGCGCCGTCCAGCACGATATCGCTGCATCGCTACGGCTCGCATGACGCGGAGACGATTCAATACATCCCGCGGAAAGCCGGCAGCCCTGAGCGCGCGCCCGTGGTGTACCTGCACGGCGGCGGCTGGATCATGGGAAAGAAGGAGCTCTACACCCGTGAGCTCTTCTTCCTGGCCGAGGCCGGCCATCCGGTCTTCAATGTCGAGTATCCGGTGGCCCCAGAAAATCCCCATCCGGGCATCCTCCTTTCGCTCCTCGACGCGCTACGCTGGATCGGCCGCGAACACCCGAGCATTGATGCGGTCCATCTCATCGGAGATTCGGCGGGCGGCAACCTCGCGATGATGCTCGGCATCCTGAGCGCCAACCCAGGTCTGCTCGAAGATCTCGATCCCGGATCCTCCTCGACGGCCCCGTTGGCATGTCGTAGCGTCGTGTCACTCTATGGCGTGCTAGATCGATTGAGCTGGTTGGAACATGAGTTCCCAGGCGCGCGACTCATGCTCGAGTGCTACGGTGGCCAAGCCGCTTTCGACGAGAACGTCGGGCCAGGGCTGTCGATCACTCCTATGGACCTACAGTTCAAGACCCATCCACCGACCTTCCTCATCGCTGGCTCGGCAGATCCACTTTGCGAGTCGACCCGAATTTTTGCGAGCCGCCTTGCAGCAGGCGGTGGCGTCGTCCGCAGCAAGATCTACGAGGGCGAGGGACACGGTTTCTTCAACATGAGCTGGCGGCCGGCATCAGCCGATCTGAAACACGATCTGCTTGCGTTTCTAGAGCATCACGATCCGGTGCGTAGCTAGCCCCTTCCAACCCAGGCGAGCACGTGACGGTCGAACAACCTCGAATCGGCATCATTGGAGCAGGCCCCGCGGGCATCGCCTGTGGGCACGAGCTCCTGCAACAGGGCTTCACCAACTTCACCTTGCTGGAAGCGCTCGATGCTCCGGGTGGCACCTGGCACGTTCAGACCTATCCGGGGCTCGCCTGCGACGTCTGGGCTCATTCCTACAGTTTTTCGTATGCGCCGAACCCCGACTGGTCCGCGAGCTTCGTCGAGCGCGCTGAGATACAGGCCTATCTTGCGCGCTGCTGGGCTGAGTTCGGCCTCGAGCCGCATACGCGCTTCAACACACGAGTTGCGTCCGCACATTGGCAACCCGAATCGTATTGGCTGGTGCGGGCAGAATCCGGGGAGTCTTTCGAATTCGACGTCATCGTGAACGCGATGGGCAACCAATTCACGCCACTGTTTCCGGACGTACCGGGGCTCGATCGGTTTCGCGGCCACAGCTGGCACGCGGCCCGCTGGAATCACGAGGTCGATCTCGCTGGCAAGCGAGTTGCGGTCGTCGGGTCTGCCGCCAGCGCGGTGCAGATCGTCCCGGAGGTTGCGAAGGTGGCGCGACGATTGACCGTCCTGCAGCGCTCGCCGAATTGGATCATGCCGCGCAATAGGAAGCTTTACAGCGACGCGCAAAAACGTCGCTTCCGGCGATTCCCCTCGCTGATTCGGCTGACGCGTTGGGTACAAGGCTTCCTCATGGGACAAGTGCATCACGCCGCGACCCTCGGGCATAGACGAATGGACCAGTTCGAAAAGGTCGCGCTCCGGTACCTCGAGCGAGCCATTCCGGATGCCTCGCTGCGAGCCCAGCTCACACCCGACAGCCGGTATGCATGCAAGCGGGGGCTCGTATCAGACGATTTCTACGCGGCCCTGAACCGAGAGAACGTGGAGCTGGTGGCATCGGCACTGAAGGAGGTGACGGAGGAAGGTCTCGTCACTGCCGATGGTCGACACCTCGAGCTCGATGTCATCGTCTACTGCACGGGATATCGCCTACTCGATTTCGATCGGATCGATGTCGTCGGGGCGACCGGACGATCCCTCGCCGAGGCGATGGGAGACGCGCCCAAGGCATTCAAGGGGATCGCCACCCCGGATTTCCCCAACTATTTCTTTGCGATTGGGCCCAATGGCCTCGTGCTCAACGTGCCTTATTTCAGAACGGCCGAGCGCAGCGTCAAGACGATAGTGGGCTTGTTGAAACAGATGCGCCAAGCCGGGGTCGCCGCCATCGATGTGAGGCAGAGCCTGACCGACACCTACTTCGACTGGATGGGGACGCAGTTCGGACGATTTTCCTGGGGATCGCTGGACTGCACGAGCTATTACCGCAATGCGTCGGGACACGCGACGTTCCTGTTCCCAGGCAGCTTCAAGCAGTACCTCGAGTGCCAAGAAACCATTGCGCTACGCGACTTCAACGTCATCGCGCGGACCGACCCCGAGGCAACGGGGCGTGATACCACCACCCACTCTTCATCAGTAGCAAAGGAAACCTAGGAATGGATACGTTCTCTGAGAAGACCGCGGTCATCACGGGCGCGGCAAGCGGGATTGGGTTTGCGATGGCGGAGCGCTTCGCCCGCGAAGGCATGCGCATCGTCCTTGCGGACGTAGAGCGGGCCGCGCTCGACAAAGCGGTCAAGCGCATTCGCGCTCCCGGCGCTCAGGCCATTGGTGTCACGATGGACGTTGCGAAAGCCGACGACGTCGCCGCGCTGGCAGATCGTGCCAGGTCCGAGTTCGGCGGCATCCACATCGCTTGCAACAATGCCGGCATATTCACCGGTGGCCTCCTGTGGGAGGAAAGCCTGGCGGACTATCACTGGTCCATGGACGTGAACATCTGGGGCGTGATCCACGGCATCAGGACGTTCATCCCCATCATGCTGGAGCAGGACACAGACTGCCATCTCGTCAACACCGCATCGATGGCCGCGCTGACGGCGATGCCCTATGCGGGCATCTACCACATGACGAAGCACGCGGTCTTGGCCCTGAGTGAATCGCTCTTCCACGAGCTGGCCTTCATCACCGACAAGGTCAAGGTCTCGGTCTTGTGCCCGGAGCTGGTCAAGACGGGTATCGCCAGCTGTGATCGCAACCGGCCGGCCGTTTACACCAAACCCGGGGATGTCATCGAGACCGACGGACGCCAATTGGTCATGGAAAGCATCCGTGAGGGCGTTGCGGGCGGGATCGACCCTTCCGTGATGGCGGAGCGCGTCGTAGCCGCCATTCGCTCCGGTGCCTTTTACATCTTGTCCGAAGATGGCTGGCGCGACTGCGCCTACCAGCGCATGGACGACATCCGAGAGGGACGCAATCCCGTCCTTGCGCCGCCGGTTTGACCGTCTCGCTTGCAATCGCGTACGCTGCCGAGACTTGCAATCGACCCGCCGTGTGTCAAAAGGCCCCCATCGGTACCCTTCTTGCTGAGCTCGAGCTACATATTTCGGTCCACTGACCGATGACGAATGAAGCGAAAGCGCGCACGGCGCGCGATGTGCTCGACGATCGCGGTGCGCTAGGGAACGACACGGTGGCCGTCCGGGTCGGTCGCAAGGTGTATGACTTGCATACGCCGCTTCCCGAGGGAGCGGTCGACATACGTCCAATCGGTGCCCATGACGACGATGCCCTGCCCATCATTCGGCACTCCAGCGCCCACGTGATGGCCGACGCGGTCCAGCGCCTCTTCCCCGGGACGAAGGTTGCTTTCGGGCCGGCGACCGACGACGGCTTCTACTACGACTACGCCCGTCCCGATGGCACCTTCTCCGAAGACGACCTCCGCGCCATCGAAGACAAGATGGTCGAGATCATCGAAGCCGACAGTCCGTTTCGCCGGGAGGTCGTCAGCCGCGGCGAAGCACGAGCACTGCTGCAGTCCCTCGGCGAGACGTTCAAGCTCGAGCACCTCGAGCGCCTCGAAGATCCCATCTCGCTCTACCGGCACGGGGACTGGGTCGACCTTTGCGAAGGGCCGCACGTTCCGTCGACGGGGTTCCTGAAAGCCGTGAAGCTCACCAGCGTTGCCGGGGCATACTGGCGCGGTGACGAGCGCAACCCGATGCTCCAACGGATCTACGGGACGGCGTTCGCGTCGCCCAAGGCTCTGCGCGCGCACCTCAAGCAACTCGAGGAAGCGAAACAGCGCGACCACCGCAAGCTCGGCAAGGAGCTCAAGCTCTTCGCGTTCCATCCGCATGCGCCGGCGTCTCCGTTCTTCTTGCCGCGCGGGTCCGTCATCTACAACCTGCTCGAAGGGTATGTTCGATCGCTCTACGCCCGCTACGGCTACCAAGAGGTCATCACGCCGCAGATCTTCGACAACGAGCTGTTCCACACCTCGGGGCACCTGCCGTCGTACGCCGAGAACATGTACATGGCGGCCACATCCGAGAATCTGGAGAAGCTGCAGCAGAAAGTCGACGAAAACCCCCCGAAGAACGCCGAGGGCTGGGCAGCAGTGTTCGCTGAGTCACTTCGGTTCGGCGTGAAGCCGATGAACTGTCCGAGTCATTGCCTGATCTACGGGATGACCAAGCATAGTTACCGCGACCTTCCTATGCGCATGGCCGACTTCGGACGATTGCACCGATTCGAGCGAAGCGGCGTGGTTCAAGGGCTCACGCGGGTGCGCACCTTCGCGCAGGACGATGCACACATCTTCTGCACGCTCGATCAGGTGCAGGACGAGATCAAGAGCTTCCTCGACCTGGTCTACGATGCATATCGCGACTTTGGCTTCAGCGACGTTCGCATCGTCATCGCAACACGGCCAGAGCAGCGTCTCGGCGGCGATGAGGTCTGGGACCAGGCCGAAGAGGCGCTCGAAGAGGCGGTCAAGGCCAAGGCTCTTCCCTACGAGATCGCCGAGGGCGAGGGGGCGTTCTATGGCCCGAAGATCGAGTTTCATCTCAAGGACGCGATCGGTCGTCCATGGCAGCTCGGTACCATACAGGTGGACTTCAACTTGCCGGAGCGCTTCGATCTGACCTACGTCGGCGAGGACAACACCAGCCATCGACCGGTCATGCTCCACAGGGCCATTCTAGGCTCGATCGAGCGTTTTTTCGGCGTGCTCACCGAGCATGTGGGTGGCTCGTTTCCCGTATGGCTCGCGCCCGAGCAGATCGCACTGTTGACGGTGAGTGAGAAGTTCAACGAGTATGCTCAGAACGTGCAGCAACAGCTCCGGTAGCGGGGCCTTCGGGTCACGAGCGATTTGAGCAGCGACAAGCTGGGCGCAAAAATTCGCCAAGCGCGCCTGATGCGGATTCCGTATCTCGGCGTGATTGGTCAAAAAGAGGTAGAGGGGCAGGGCCTGGCCCTCCGTTCAAGAGACGAGAACACGGACCTCGGGTTCATCCCGTTGTCCGAGGTCACCGACCGCCTCGTCCGAGAGAACCAGCCGCCCTCTATCGTGAACTCAACAAGAGGAGATAGTCATCGCTAGACCGCGTTTTGGATCGCGCGATCGGCCGCGGGATTTCGGTCCGCGCGTCAACGATCGCATTCGAGTGCCTGAGGTCCGTGTCATCGGAGCAGAGGGCGAAATGCTAGGTGTCTTGAACACCGACGAAGCCCGTCGGATGGCTCGGGGCTTGGATCTCGACCTGGTCGAGGTGAACCCGAAGGCCAGTCCGCCCGTCTGCAAGATCATGGACTTCGGTAAGTTCAAGTACGAAGAAAAGAAGAGGCAAGCGGACGCCCGCAAACGGCAGACGCAGATCGCGCTCAAGGAGATCAAGCTCCGCCCGAAGACCGACGAGCACGACCTCGACTTCAAGACCAAGCATGTGCGCCGCTTCCTGGAAGATGGCAACAAGGTGAAGCTCACCGTCCGCTTCCGTGGGCGTGAAATCACCCACCCGGAGACGGCGCAGCGACAGATCGACGCGATCATCGCGGCCGTCCAGGACCTGGCCTCGGTAGAAACCACGGCGCGCCTCGAAGGCCGCACCATGACCGCAATTCTCGCTCCCCGCGTCAAAGTTCAGCAGACACGACAGCCCGGGTAGGGGACGCGCTCCGCCCCTGGGGGCCAAGTCCTTCGAAGCGTTGCCCCGCGCACCGCGAAAACGCGAGCCGTCTCGAGTTTTCGCGGTGACGTTCTCAACCCTCAGAAACCGCTGGTGTTTTGGATGCCTAGCGGGACCCCGCGGAGCTGCTTGACTGCCCCGGCTCACGCGCTACACAGGCTGCTCTCCGCTCCCCGGCCGCGGTTTGCGCTGGCCTGGGAGCTTCAAGCGAGGACAGTCAAATGCCCAAGATGAAGACAAAGCGTGCTGCCGCCAAGCGGTTCAAGCTCACCGGGGGAGGGCGGATTCGCCGTTCCACGGCGGGCAAGCAGCACATCATGCGTGGCAAGTCGGCGAATCGGCTTCGGAAGCTCAAGAAGAACTCCATGGTCCATCCGAGCGACGAAGCGCGCATCCGGCGTTTGCTTCCTTACGAGCTCTAAGACTTCTAAGGAGAACGCAGATGCCCAGAGTTAAACGAGGCTTCAAGGCCCGCCGCCGTCGCAACCGCTTGCTCAAGCACGCCAAGGGCTACTATGGCGCACGCCGCAAGGCCTTTCACGTTGCCATCGAGCAGGTGCACAACGCATGGCAGGATGCCTATCGGCACCGCCGCACGAAGAAGCGCGAGTACCGTCGTCTCTGGATCGCGCGCATCAATGCTGCGACGCGGAACAACGGCCTGAACTACAGCCAGTTCATCGCGGGACTCAAGCGTTCCAACATCGCGCTAGACCGCAAAGTGCTCGCCGAGATTGCGCTCGCCGATCCAGGTGGTTTCAAGGCCGTCGTCCACGCCATCGACTAACACGTTCCGGACGCAATGGCAGAGCCTGATGCGGTTCAGACGTTCGAGGACGGGCTTGCCGAAATACGCGGCGGCTACGCGCAGGCGCTGCGCGCCTCGGCCGACGAGCACGAGCTCCGGTTGATCAACGGCCGCTATGTGGGGCCGCAAGGAGAGTTGACCAAGCTCCTCAAGCTCATGCCTGAGCTGCCCGGGGACCGGCGGCGAGAGCTCGGCCAGGCGGCCAATGCGCTCAAGCTCGATATCCAGACGACCTTTGACGAGGTGCTCGGACGCATTCGACGGGGCGTCCGAGAAACGGAGCTCACCGGTCCCGCGCTCGACGTGACCTTGCCTGGCCGCTGGCAGATGCCCGGTCGCCTCCACCCCATCACGCGCGTTCGAAACGAGGTGCTCGGCATCTTCATCTCGCTTGGCTTCGATGTCGCCGACGGCCCCGAGGTCGAGCTCTACGAGAACTGTTTCACCAGGCTGGGATTTCCCCCCGACCACCCGGCCACCGACGAGCACGACACGTTTTTCATCCGAGGCAGCAGCTCTTCCGACCCCGAAGGCGTGCTGCTGCGCACCCAAACTTCTACGATTCAGATCCGCGAAATGATGCGTCGGCAGCCCCCGCTCGCAATCGTATCCCCGGGCGCAGTCTACCGCCGCGACGACGACGCCACGCATTCGCCGATGTTCTTTCAGCTCGAGGGCTTCCTCGTCGATGAGGACGTTACCTTCGCCGAGCTCAAAGGCGTGCTCACGCTGTTCCTTCGCCGCCTCTTCGACGAGCACATCGCGGTTCGCTTTCGAGCGAGCTACTTCCCGTTCGTCGAGCCGGGTGGCGAGGTCGACATGAGCTGTGTCTTTTGCCGCGCGTGGGAAGGCGACCGTGCTCGCACCGCTCAGTGCCGAGTCTGCAAGGGGACGGGATGGATGGAGATTCTCGGCTGCGGGATGATTCACCCGGTCGTCTTCGAGAACGTGGGATACGATCCAGAGAAGCACACCGGGTTTGCCTTCGGCATGGGTCTCGACCGGATCGCGATGCTCAAATACGGCATCCCCAACATCAAGCTTCTCTACGAGAATGACGTTCGATTCTTGTCTGGTTTTTAGGTACGGCGATGCTGGTCTCATTTCGGTGGTTGCAAGAGCTCTGTCCCGTCGACGCGGACGTCGCTGAGGTCGCCCGCCGCATGTCGTTGGCGGGCCTCGAGGTCGAGGCCATGGACGAGAAGGGGACCAATCTCTCCGGCGTCGTCATTGCCGAAGTGCGCGCCAAGAGCCCGCATCCCAAACACGACAAGCTGACGCTCGTGACCGTGTTCGACGGACAGGATGAGCAGGAGGTCGTCTGCGGCGCCTCCAACGTGCCCGAGCCAGGCGGACGGGTCTTGTTTGCCAGGTCCGGAACCATTCTTCCCAACGGGATGGAGATCGCAGTTCGCAAGGTCGGTGGCGTCAAATCCAATGGGATGATCTGTAGCGAGGCGGAGCTCGCCATCGGCTCCGATGCTGACGAGATCTTCGTCGTCGACCCCGACGATGGCGCGCTTCCCGGGACAGCCGTTGCGGAGGCGCTCGACCTTCACGACGTGATCTTGGACGTGAGCTTGACTCCCAACCGTCCGGATTGCCTGGGTCATGTGGGGATCGCCCGGGAGCTCGGCGTCCTTTTCGGGGTCGGCTACAAACCTCGTAAAGCGGCGGGCCCGCGCCGGAGCTTCATAGCGGGCAGAGCGTTCCGGCCTGGCGAGCCCGTCACTAAGCTCACCTCCCTCTGGGACCCCCAGGGCGAGACGCTCGACGTGACGGGGCTCCCCGCGGTTTCGATCGAAATCGCCCATGCCGATCGCTGTCCGAGGTACGGCGCCGCGCTCGTTGCGGGTGTCAAAGTCGCTCCATCCCCATTCTGGCTCCGCTATCGGCTCCACAATCTGGGGCTCCGCGCCCTGTCGAACGTCGTCGACGCGACCAACCTGATCCTGCTCGAATGGGGCCATCCGATTCACGGTTTCGATCTTGCGCATTTGCGCGGCGCGAAAGTCGTCGTTCGGCTCGCGAGCCAGGGTGAGAAGATGGCAACGCTCGACGGCGTGGAGCGCACCTTCACCGCCGACGATCTGTTGATCTGTGACGGCGAAGGCCCCGTTGCAGTGGCCGGCGTCATGGGGGGTCTGGGCAGCGAGATTCGCGAGGAGACACAAGACGTCCTGATCGAGTGTGCGTATTTCGATCCACGGTCGATTCGTCGCACTTCACGGCGTCTCGGACTGCAGACCGATTCGAGTCATCGATTCGAGCGCGGCGTCGATCCAGACGCAATCCCTCGGGTGCTTGCGAGTGCCGCTTCCCTCATCGCAGAGCTCGGTGGCGGAGCGGCCGCAAGCACTGCAATCGATCGCATCGCGGTTGAGCGGAAACCGACGTTGATTCGTTTCCGCTCGAGCCGCGCCACGCAGTTGCTCGGTACGCCGGTTTCCAAGGACGAGAGCAGCAGCATCCTCGCGTCGCTGGGCTGCCGTCTCGCCGAGGCTAGTGGCGATGCGATCACCGCCGAGGCGCCGAGTTGGAGGCCGGACCTCAGGCGGGAAGTCGACCTCATCGAAGAGGTTGCGCGCGTGCGCGGCTATGAGCAGATCCCGACCGCCGTTCCGCGGGTACGCCCGTCCGAGTCCGGCACCCCGGCTCAGCTTCAGTTCGTCGATGCGCTGCGTGACGCCGCGGTGACGGCGGGTCTCTACGAGGCAGTAAATTATGGGTTTTTGTCGATCGACGATCTGGTTCGAGCCCGGGCCTCCACCGACGTGGTGTCGCTCGCCAACCCCCTGTCCGAGGAGCGTTCGGTCATGAGGACGTCGTTGTTCCCAGGGCTGACCGCTGCGGCGACGCGCGCACAGCGCCACGGCGCGACCGAGGTGCGACTCTTCGAGCTGGCACGAACGTTCCATCCCACGAACGACGTGCTTCCTCGGGAAGACACGGTGCTCGCGATTACTCTGGCCGGAAGTCGCCCGGGCTGGATCGGCGGCGAGCGAGCCTTCGATCTGTACGACGGCAAGGGCGTGATCCAGGCGGTGGTCGATCGGGCATTGGGCCAAACGCCCGAGCTCGTTCGGGGCGAGGTTCCGTCGTACTTACATCCAAAGCGCTCTGCAGTCGTCACGCTTGCGTCTCACCCGGTCGGGTTCGTCGGTGAGGTTCATCCCGACGTGGCCGATGATCTCGGGCTATACGGGCGCGCGATCTACGCAGAGCTCGACGTGTCTGGTCTCTATGCGCTGACGGCCGACCTCGCTCCGCCGCAGGCGCACGGTCTTCCAAAGTTCCCCGCGGTCACGCGCGACATCGCCATGCTCATTCGAGATCAGTTCAGTGCTGGCGAAATCGCAGCGGCCTTGCGCGAAGCCTCGAATGGCTTGGCGGAGTCCGTCGAGTTGTTCGACTTGTACCTCGGCGATCAGATCCCGGATGGCCACCGGAGCCTAGCGTACCGAGTGACATACCGAGACCCCGAGGGGACCTTGACCGACAAGCGCGTCGACAAAGTTCACGCCTCCCTCGCCAAGCTCGCTGGCGATCGCTTTGGAGCCACCATCCGCTAGCGATATTCGACCATCTGTGCGAATACGCACCTTTCTATCGACGAGCGTGCTCCAACCTCTTGAGATTCAACCCGATTTGTGCTTTTCTCGCGCTGACCGGGCCTCTGGAGGAGTGAACCGAATGACGAAAGCCGAAATAATCGATGCCGTCTATGAGAAGGTTGGGGGCTTCTCGAAGAAAGAGGCGGCAGAGGTGGTCGAGGCTGTCTTCGACACGATGAAAGACGTCCTGGCCGAGGGGGAGAAGATCAAGATCTCCGGGTTCGGGAACTTCGTGGTGCGCGCCAAGCAAGAGCGCATCGGCCGAAATCCTCAGACGGGCGCCCCCATCCCGATCAGCGCGCGACGCGTGTTGACCTTCAAGCCGAGCCAAGTACTCAAGACAGTCCTGAACCCACACCGGTCCGACGAGGACGGTGCGGGCTCACACGAAAGCTTCTGAGTGAAAGCCATGACAAGGCGTACCCAACTCCCGGACAAGCTCTTCTTCAAAATCGGAGAGGTCGCCGACATCGTAGGCGTCAAACCACACGCTCTTCGCTACTGGGAAACGGAGTTTCCGGCCCTCCGCCCGAAAAAGACACGCGGTTCACACCGTCAGTACAGCCGACGCGATGTCGAGCTCGCGATGCTCATTCGCCAGCTTCTGCACGATGAAGGCTACACGATCCCCGGAGCGCGTAAGCGCATTCGGGATTTGGGACGCCATCAGCGGAGCAGCCCTCCCGAGCCTCGTGCGCAGCGCGAGGTCGCCCTGCGCGCCGAGCTTCTCGGTCTCCGCCAGCAACTGGCAGAGCTGCTCGAGCAGCTCGCACAACCCGAGTCCGCTCCAGTCAGCGCCCCGCCGCTTCAGGCCACGGTTCACAAAGTCGTTCCTGCCACGGTCAGCCGCAGTCCAGAAGCCTGAGCGGCGCCGCTCGCAGATCCTG
>JBAVOF010000299.1:0-1510 GCA_049691835.1 Polyangiales bacterium | reverse complement strand
CTTCGGAGCCTGAGCCCACGGGCACGGGGGGCAAGGGGCCCTGCTGTCACGACTGACGGCGGCTAAGATGTTGGGCGCCGCAGGGTTTGAATGACTTGCGCAAGGACCGAGACTGCGATTTCGGCGGGCGAGCGCGACCCGATGGGAAGCCCGACGGGTCCGTGGAGCCGCTGGAGCGCCGCTTCGGAAAAGCCTGCCTTTGCAAGCCGACGTACACGCGTCGCATGGGTTTTGGTGCTGCCCAAGCAACCGATGAAGAACGCATCGCTGCGAAGCGCCACTTGGAGCGCTGGATCATCGAGCTTGGGGTCGTGGGTGAGGGTGACCACGGCTGATCGCGCATCCAATCCAAGAGATTCCAAAGCCTCGTCGGGCCAGGCGCGATTGAGCTCCACGCCAGGGAATCGTTCGCTCGCTGCGAACGCCGAGCGCGGATCGACGATCGTGACTTCGTAGCCAGCAAGCGTTGCCATCACCGACAGCGGTTGCGCGATGTGGACGGCCCCCACGAGCACCATGCGAAGTGGGGGATTGAATGGCTGATAAAACGTTCGCGGCTCCGCGTCCGTGTCGGCGGTGATTGCCTTGTCGAGGCGAAGCGCGGTTTGGACGTTGGCACGCTCGTTCTCGTCCGCACCCTCCCCTGACTGAAGCAGGCGCTGCTCGCCAGATCCGAGATCGGTAGCCAAGACGATGGGCCGCTTCGCTTCGATGTGCTCGATGATGCGGCCGAGGATGTCAGTTTTCATTCCAGAGCCTCGACGAAGATCGCGACGCGGCCCCCGCAGGCCAGCCCCACTTCCCACGCCTCATCGTTCGAGACGCCGAACTCGAGTAGCTCGGGGGCTCCGGTTTGCATCACGGCCAGCGCTTCCTCGACGACCCGGCTCTCCACGCAGCCTCCCGATACCGACCCCACGAAAAGGCTGTCGTCGCGTACGGCCAAATGGCTGCCCGCTGGCCGCGGCGAAGAGCCCCACGTCTTGACCACGGTGGCCAAGGCGACGCGATGGCCCGCAGCCTTCCAATCACGCGCCGTAAGCAACACGTCGGTTTCAGATTGATCGGGCATGGTGCTCTCTCCGCGAATACTAAAGCCCGCCGGCAAGGAGATCTAGACAAAGAGAGCGTTGACCTCTGCGTCGTTGTGAGTACGAATGAGAGCATGCGGGGCGATATCTCCTTCGAGATCAACGGTCGACCCGTCCGGCTCGAGCTAGACGGAAGCCGCAGGCTGATCTGGGTACTTCGAACGGAGCTTGCACTGACCGGCACGAAGCCGAGCTGCGCGCGAGGCTTGTGCGGAGCGTGCACGGTGTTGGTGAACGACCGGCCTGTCCGGTCCTGTGTGACACCGGTCGAAAGCGTTCGCGGAAAGAAAGTCGTGACGATCGAGGGTCTGGCACGGGACGGCAAGTTGCACCCCCTCCAAAAGGCGTTCATCGAAAACGATGCTCTCCAGTGCGGGTTCTGCACGCCTGGGATGATCCTCACCGCATACGGGCTTCTC
>JBAVOF010000298.1:0-7298 GCA_049691835.1 Polyangiales bacterium | reverse complement strand
ACCAGGATCAGGAGCACGCCGAGCAAGAGCAACGGCCGCGCACCAATCGGCTCGCCTCGGAGCCAGAGGATCGAGAGATACCCACAGATCAGCAATCCGAGAAATGTGAAGAACAGGCCCAACAAGCCAAAGAGGTGCATGGGTTTGCGCGAGTACTTCGTGAGAAACGAGACGCTCAAGAGATCGAAGAAACCACGAAGAATTCGTTCGAGGCCGTACCGCGATTGACCGAATTTCCTGGCCCGGTGGTTCACCGGTGTCTCGCCGACGCTGAAACCCTGCCAGGACGCCAGCACGGGAATGAAGCGAAACAAGTCTCCATAGATCGGGATCGACTCGAGTACCTCGCTTCGGTACGCCTTGAAGCCACAGTTCATGTCGTGCAGCCGAACGCCGGTGACGTACCCCACGGTCCCGTTGAAGATGCGGGAGAATATTCTGCGATTGAGGGGATCCTGCCGCTCGACCTTCCATCCG
Source organism: Polyangiales bacterium (assembly GCA_049691835.1). Taxonomy (GTDB): domain Bacteria; phylum Myxococcota_A; class Polyangia; order Polyangiales; family Houyiibacteriaceae; genus SG8-38. The sequence goes on along the minus strand of JBAVOF010000298.1, from coordinate 6,821 downwards.
ACGACGACGTCGAGTCCCCCTTCGATCTTCTCGATCATCTTCGGGAGGTCCGCTGGGTCGTCCTGGAGATCCGCGTCCATCATGACGACGATCTCCGCCCGCGCCCGCTCGAACCCCGCAGCAAGTGCCATGGCCTTGCCGAAGTTCTTCCGCAGGCGGACCCCACGCACCGCGGGATCGCTTTCGTTGAGGGCGCAGATCACCTCCCAGCTATCGTCGGTGCTGCCATCGTCGACGAAAATCAATTCGTACGAGGTCTCCGACCCGAGTGCATCCTTCACCTGCGCGGCGAGAAGGGGCAAGCTCTCGGCCTCATTGAGGCCTGGTACGACCAGGGTTACCTTGGGCTTACGCGGCTCGGACACGATCGCTCCGAGGGCTCCCTTGATCTGCTCTCCCACACCCATCACGGGGGGCTTTCTAGACTCCTCCGCCCCGGGAGACAAGCCGCGTGACCGGACGCTACACCCCGAAACGTTCGTTGTATTCCGCCAGTGTTTCCCGGACCTGCTCGTTGGTGAGCCCGAAGTCCTCGATGTCGTAGTCGTGCCCCCCTTCTTCTTGAGAGGTGGGTTTCTCGGCAATGCGAGCCTCCAGGAGCGCCGCAGTCTCGTCGCTGAGCTCCAGGTCGAAATACGAGTAGATGTCCCGAAGCACCGTCATGGGATCGGCCATCAGGTCGCGGAGCCGGACGTCGTAGATCTGAGTCTCGGGGATCTTTTTCCGGGACTCCATCCCGCGCCCGAGGCCGATGCGCGCGTACTCGAGCCAGAAAGCGCCGAGCTCCTTCACGTCGAGGCTCCGTCGCAATTTGGAGGCCAGCCGAGCTGACAAGCTGCAGTGCGATGCGAGTGCCTTGGCGATATCGCGATGGGTGTGGATGATCCGGGCGTCTGGGTAGACCGCCATCAGCGCGTCCAGGTTCCACATGTGCCAAGGGCACTTCAGCACCCAGCGCTTGGCCGACTCTTGAGCGGTCAGGATCTGGAGCTGCACCTTGTGGAACTGGTAGGGCTCGATCATGTCCCACTCGAGCATCTCATTGGCGTACCCATAGGCGGCGAAGCCGATCCAGAAAGTCAGCACGGCCATGTCGTTCTCGAGAAGGAAGAAGCACTCCTCGTACGAATCGGGAGTCACGTGGTGTGCCACGCCCTGGTCGGGAACCGCGGCCTGATTGAAACCGAAGGTGAACTTGGCCTGCGCGCGACGCCAAGCGACGTCCCCGAGCGGGTCACCCAGGCGGCCCAGCGGATATGAGAGCTCCCAGGCCTTGGCGACGCGGTTGTCCGGATCGGCCGCCATCACATTGTGAAGGAAGGTCGTGCCCGTGCGGAAGAAGCCGGTGATGACGACGGGTCGCTCGATCTCGATCTCGCGGAGCTCGGGGTGGCGCTTCGCGAAATCGACGACGCGAAGGCGGTTGCCGAGATGCCAGTTCAGGACGTAGCGCGCACCGAAGAGGCCGGTCGTGTTCAGATTCAATTCGTTGAGCCCGTCGACCGCCGCATCGAGCCTCGCCCGAAAACCACCCTCGCCCCAATCGCTGAGGCCGGTGATGCGCTCCGCCATCTTCATCGCCCGATCGGAGTCGATCGGGATCATCTTCTGGCTGAGAAGATCCAGCTTGTTGACCAGTGAGAACGGGAGACCAGGCCTCAGCTCCGCGGGGGTTTCACTCATCGCGGCTCTAGTAGAACGCCGCCCTCTCCGGTGTCAAAGTCCGCCGTTGGCTGATTGCCCAACGGTCGAAATCAGGCGCTGAGTGGTTCCATGGCGGGTCCGAACGGTGCGCCAGATCGGGGATTCGGGGCTGCCCCTGCGCGCCGCTGGAGCTCCGGCGATGGCCGGGCCGCCTCGAGCGATCGACGTTATTCGCTTCCCTCGTCGCTGGGTTTGAGGGTACCTAGTCCCCCAGAAATCATGAACCACCGCTACCTGCGTGCGTTTGTCGTGGTCGGTCTCGGGTTGATTCTCGTTAGTTGCTCCATCACGCGCATCAAATGGCGCATCAAGTGGAACAAGGACTTGGAGAAGAGCAAGGCCTCGTTCATGGAGGCTCCGCTCCCCGTCAAAGCCGAGCGCCAGCCGAACATCATCATCCTGCTTGCCGACGATCTCGGGCCGTACGAAGTCAGCGCCTACGGAGTCGAGCACATCTCCACCCCGAACATCGATCAAATCGGCCAGGAAGGCGTGGTCTTCGACGAGGGCTACGCCACCGCGCCGACCTGCGCGCCGGCCCGCGCCGGGCTGATGACGGGCCGGGTGCAGAATCGATATGGATTCGAGACCCAAGTGATGGAGTTCTATCCGAGCAACTACGTCGAATACATCTCCGGTAGATGGCTGGTCGACACCGGGGAGTTCGTGGTCAAAGCAAAGCCCTCGTTTCCGTCCGCCTGGCAGGTGCACAAGCAGGGCGTGCCTCCGTCCGAGATCATGCTCTCGGAAATCCTCAAGAAATACGACTACAGCACGGCGCTCATCGGCAAGTGGCACCTGGGCGTGCACCGGGAGCAGGTCCCCATGGCCCGCGGTTTCGACTACCAGTACGGTTTCTACGGAGCCTTCTCGCTCTACACCCCGCAGAAGAACTGGTCGGGCGTCATCAACCACGAGCACAAGTCGTTCAGCGCCCAGCACCAGTGGAAGACCGGGCGTCGAGACGAGGCGACGATCCGTCGCAACGGGGAGGAGATCATCGAAGAGGAGTATCTGACGTTCGCGTTCCGCGACGAGACGATCAAGTACATCGAGGAGCACAAAGACGAGCCTTTCTTCATCTACAACGCGTTCTCGGCGCCGCACGTGCCGTTCCAGGCGCCGGTCGAGTACTACTGCAAGTACCCCCAGGTCGACGACGAGAACAAGCGCGTCTACTACTCGATGATCTCGGCGCTCGACGACGCCGTCGGCGCGATTCATCAGAAGCTCAAGGATCTCGGGCTGGAAGACGACACGCTCATCTTCTTTCTGAGTGACAACGGCGGCGCCTCGTACACCCACGCCACCGACAACGGGCCGCTCAAGGGCGGCAAGCTCACGCAGTTCGAAGGCGGCATCCGGGTGCCGTTCATGATGAAGTGGAAGGGAAAGATCCCTGCCGGCACCCGTTACGAGTACCCGGTCTCTTCGACCGACATCTTCGCGACCTCGGTGAGCGCGGCGGGCGGCGTCATGCCCAACGACCGCGAATACGACGGTGTCGACTTGGTACCGTACGTCACCGGCCAGAACAAAGACCGGCCGCACCAGACGCTTTTCTGGCGTGCCGATCACATTTGGGCAATCCGCGACGGCGACTACAAGCTCATCCTGAGCACGCGCGATGGCTGGGCCGAGCTGTACAATCTCGCCACGGACATCTCCGAGAAGATCAATCTGAAAGAACAGATGCCGGAGCTCTACGAGAAGCTCAAGGAGGAGCACGAGCAATGGCAAAAGGACAAGCTCAAAACCAAGCCCATGTGGCCGCGCATCATGGATAAGAAGTTCGTCCTCGATGGCAAGGAGTACCTATTCCCGGCGTGACGCTCCGCGTCCTAGAGCCTGACGGTCTCAAACCGATGAAGAAACGACTCCCGGCCCTCGCTCTACTCAGTCTCTGCGCCTCCGTCTGGCTCGTGCCCAGCGCTGCATCGGCCGTGCCTAAGATGGACGTCAAGGTTGCGATGGGAGTGGGTAGCAGCACGTTCGTGTCGCGGGTCCCGAAAATCGACTTGTATAGCGGTGGCCCGGACAATCCCGTGTACGAGGGCAGCGTCGGTGGACGCCACCCGGTCACGTTTCCCAACTGGGGAATGAATCTGGCGGCGCGCGTTCGCTCCCGCAAGGTCTTTGGCGAAATCGGTATCGGCTTCAGTCGCTTCTACTTTCAGGTGGGGGAGCAGCTGGCGCTAATCGCGCGCGTGCAGGGAGACCCGTTGGTCCAGGCGCTTGTCGGCGAGTCAGCGAGGATGAATTCGCTCGAGATGCCCATGACGGCGGGCTACGTCCCTTACGCGAACCCGTATTTCAAGCTCTTCCTTTACGGAGGGCTGGTCAACACGTTCAACCTCCGGGGTTTCGTCGACATCAACGGGAATCGCAAGGCGCTCAAGTTCAGGCCTCACCAGATTCCGGGGTACCCCCTGTCCATCTATATCGCTGGCGCACGCTTCGGAACGCAGTTCGACCTCGGTCCGCTGAACTTCGACTTCAGCTACACGATCAGCATGAACAGCGCCACGTGGACCGATTTCCGAACGAACCTACACGTGTTCAAGTTCTTCCTCGGCTGGCTCTTCTAAGAGCCCGCTGTACCGAGGAAGGCCTTCACCTTCTCGTGGAGCTCGTGCAGATGCGCGCTCGCGTGCTTCTTTTGCGCCGAATCGAGCATCCCATAAACGAAGAGCAGGGCATTGCGGCCCTCGGCCCTGCGCGCCCCGGCCGGACGTGCATGCGGGCCCCAATCCTCACGGTTCTTCCACTCATTCCAGAGTGCATCGCGAATGGCTTTGGCACCGGGATGCGTGCGAAACAGTGCGCCCATGCTCTCTACGCGTCGCTCGTCGGTGGCTAATCGCGCCGAGGATTCGTCGGGAAGCCCAGCCACGTAGTCGCGGAGCGCCTGCTCCTGAGCATCGCTGAGGTCGCCTGCCCAGTCGGCCACCGATTCGATGAACGCGTCTTGACGCTTATCGAGCCGCTCTTCTTCGGGTTTGGCCAGCCGCTCCCTCGCCTCTTCCAGCCGCTTCTGAAGACGCGCATCGACGAAGTCGATTTGCTCGTCTCGAAGCGTCGCGAGGATCGGCGCCGCCTCGTCGATGATCCCGCCCGCCACGATGTCGAGCAGAATGTCGACTTGGCGCTCCATTCCGAGGAGCTTCTTCTCGGTCAGGCCCTTGGCGATTGCCGCGTCGACGGTGGCGACCAGCATGTCGACTTTGGTCCCCAGAGCCGCTGGGGCTGCCCTGAGAATCCGGTCGACCGACTCGCGAGTCGCCGCAGTCTGCGCCTCGTCCAGATTGAACTCCCCGGCTATCTGCCGGGTCACCCAGCGAGCACCGATGTTCTGGAAAAGCCCGGTGCACCCGACCGCGACCAAGAGGCAGAGGCTCAGCGCAAGCAAAGGGAGATGGCGCGGGAAACGGAGCGGAACGGACCTCATGGATGGCATGACCGAATCAAAACACGTCGGGAACGAACGTCTGGTCGGTGAGCGGGGGTCGGATATATTTCATGCTGTTCTGCCGCTCAGGCAGCTTCAGGCGCGGCGCGGGCACGTGCTGATACGGGATGAGGCTGAGGAAGTGCGAGATGACGTTGAGGCGCGCCCGGCGCTTGTCGTCGCCTTCCACGACGTACCAAGGAGCCTGCTTGATGTCGGTATGCGCGAACATTTCATCCTTGGCCATCGAGTAATCGACCCAGTGCTTGCGCGACAGCAAGTCTACCTCGCTGATCTTCCAACGTCGCACTGGGTCTGCGATGCGCTTCCGGAAACGGCGGTCTTGCTCTTCGTCGCTCACCGAGAACCAGTACTTGATCAAGATGATCCCGGAACGGACGAGCATTCGCTCGAACTGCGGGCACGAGCGGAGGAACTCCCGGTACTCCTCTTCGGTGCAGTATCTCATGACCCGTTCGACGCCGGCGCGGTTGTACCAGCTCCGGTCGAAGCAAACCATCTCGCCAGCGGCGGGGAGATACTGAACGTAGCGTTGGAAATACCATTGCGTTCGCTCCCGCTCGGTCGGCTTGGCGAGCGCCTCGACCCGACAAATGCGCGGATTGAGGCTCTCGGTGATCCGCTTGATGGCGCCTCCCTTGCCTGCCGCATCGCGACCTTCGAAAATGACGACCACCTTGAGACCTTGCGTCTGGATCCACTTCTGCAGCTTGACCAGCTCGACCTGGAAGCCCGCCAAGGCCTTTTCATACTGAGCCTTCTTCAGATTGGGCTTCTTGGTCGACTTCGAGCTCTTGCGAAGTGACGGCGCGACGGGGTGGTCCGCTGCAAGTTCTGCTTTCTTTCCCATCACGACCTCGATCACAATCAACCTGACACAAGGCGTCCCGCTGATCCAGAGCCATGCCGCTGTGACGCAATGTTTTCGTTGGCGGAGTTGGGATCCTCAGATCACGGTGACAGGGCCCGCGGGGGCCGATAGCATGCCGCCCATGCGCCTCCCCAAACCCATCCTCCCCCCTTACGACATCGGCGAATGGCAGAGCAAACCATTCCCCGAACGCATGAAAATGGTGTGTCAGTCGTGGGCGCTGCAGGGGTACGGCACGCCTTGGCCGATCTACCTCGTGTACGTCCTGAAGGTCGTCTTTTACGTCTGGATGTGGACCGTGTTTTGCGCCGTCACGCCCGGACTTGGCGACCTGGGAAACTTCGGCGCCTGGTACTACGAACCCGTCGCGTTTCAGAAGGCGGTGCTCTGGAGCATGGCCTTCGAAGGTCTCGGCCTCGGCTGCGGCAGCGGCCCGCTCACCGGTCGATACAACCCGCCAATCGGTGGCGCGCTCTATTTCTGCAGACCCGGGACGACCAAGGTCCCGCTGTTCCCAGGGCTCCCTCTGTTAGGAGGTCCGACGCGCACCGTGCTCGACGTCGTGCTCTACGCAGCACACATGCTTTTCTTGCTCCGCGCATTGCTCGCGCCCGAGCTTTCGCTCGAGCTCTTGGTTCCGATGCTGATTCTGCTCCCCGTGCTCGGAGTCACTGACAAGACCCTGTTCCTCGCCTCGCGAGCGGAGCATTACTACACGGCACTCGTCTGCTTCATGTTTGCCGACGACTGGATCGCCGGGTCGAAGCTGGTATGGGC
>JBAVOF010000297.1:0-5780 GCA_049691835.1 Polyangiales bacterium | reverse complement strand
TCCAGTAGTCGCCCCCGACCGCATCGAGCACGGCGTCGACGCCACGACCATCGGTCAGATCCCGGACCTCGTTCACGTAGTCGACCGAGTGATAGTCGATTGGATGGTCGCAACCTTGTGCCCGAATGTAATCGTGCTTCCGAGCTGACGCCGTACCGAACGTCGTGACCCGGCCGATCGATCGGCAGAGCTGAAGCACGGCGGTGCCCACTCCACCCGCAGCCTGGTGGATCAGAATATGGTCTCCGGCTCTCACCCTCACCACGTTGAACAGCATGTGGTAGGCGGTCGCGTACGCGACTGGAAGCGCGGCGCCCTCCTCGAAGGTCATGGACGATGGCATCCGGAAGGTTTGCCTCGCATCGACGCACACCAGATCCGCATATCCACCGAACCGCGTCAACGCAACGACTCGCTGTCCCGCGCTTCGGTCTGCAACCCCGTCACCGATCGCGTCGATGACTCCGGAGACCTCGTATCCGGCGACCATGGGCGGCGATGGGGCGTCTAGGTAAAGCCCCTGCCGAGCCATGATCTCCGCGAAGTTGATGCCTGATGCGCGGACGCGAATCCGCACCTCGCCGGGGCCTGGGCTCGGGTCTGCGCTCTCCCGAACTTCGAGAACGTCGGGCGATCCATACCTCGGAATCCAGACCGCTTTCATACGGAACCGGTAATGCGGGTTGAATCGATGTCAAGCAGTTCCAGGCCGTGTTAGATTCGAACGATGGACATCGTTTTGGCGCCGGACATATACGTCAACGCTTCTATCGCCCTCGGCTCATCACCCGAGCGCGCGGTTCGAAGGGCTTTCGCAGGTCGGTCTAGGCCGAAAGCATCGGGATGGGTCATGGAGCGCATCGAGTCGATGCTGCATGCGCTTCCGGAATTCAAGGATGCAGCCGTTGCGCAGCATGTGGCAACCATTCGAGGTCTCGTGGACATGGTCGAAACCGACGATTTCTTCATCGAGGACTGGGACAGGGCGCTCATCGCGCTCGCTAAGGCTGCTGGAGTGGGCAGGGTGCTCACCGATCACCCCGACCTTCTTGCCTCGAAGCGCGTCGACGGGGTCGAGTTCGTCTCTTCGGAACGCTGGTTGGCCGAGCAAGCCATGCCACCACCACCACCTCCTCCCCGCGCCTGACGAGGGCTTGAGGAGAGTGGCCTTCGGCTGCTACAGGTCTACGGATGTCCGACTCGTTTCTTCCCCAGAAAGATCAAATCAGGCGTCGCCTCGAAGGGCGCTATGTCGGAGCCGTCCCTCACAATCAGGCACTCAACCTTCGAGTCGTCGACTACCGTCCCGAACATTTGTCGCTGGCCCTTCCGTACCGTGACGATCTCGTGGGAAATCCGGAGACTGGTGTGCTCCATGGAGGCTGTATCACCAGCTTGATCGACGCGACGTGCGGCGGGGCGGTCGTGATGTCGCTTGCTGCGCCTCGCCGCATCGCGACCCTGGACCTCCGAATCGACTACATCCGACCAGCACTGCCGCACCAAGAGGTCATCTGTGACGCCCATTGTTACAAGGTGACCCGTCACGTCGCGTTCGTCCGCGCTACGGCGCACCACGGCGACGCGGAAAGCCCCATCGCTACGGCCTCGGGGACTTTCGTGGTTTTTAGGGACGAGGGACGCCGCGACGACGATGGAGAATCGACATGAGGTTGCGGGACGCAGTCGTATCTGTTCGCGAGACCGGCGACTTCACGGCGCTGCAAGAATGCATCCCTTACGCCCGGTTCATGGGAATCACAGCGGAGCTCGTCGATGGTGACGTGACCGGTCGAATGCGTTACTCGGAACACCTGGTAGGCAACGCGTCTGTGCCTGCACTGCACGGTGGCACGCTCGGCGCGTTGATGGAGTCCACCGCGATCTTCAAGCTGCTCTGGCAGGGGGAAACCACCGCTGTTCCGAAGACGATCAACATCACCGTCGAGTATCTCCGAAGTGCGCGGGCCGAGGACGTGTTTGCGCGTGCGGTGTTCACGCGCCGCGGACGCCGAGTCGCCAATGTCCGGGTTTTCGCGTTTCAGGACGATCCTGAGCGCCCGGTGGCGGTGGCCACAGCCCACTTTCTTCTGGTTCAGGATTGAGACGTTTGCATGACCAGACAGGCGATCCATGCGCTCACTAGCGCGGAGTTGATGGAGCGCGCGCGAGCACTCTTGCCACGTGGGCACGGTGCGGCGCGGCGCATTCATCGGCAGGTGATGCTCGAGGGTCGCTTCGACCCGGAGAGCCTCGGTCTGGGTCCCGTGGCGTGCCGAGCTTGGCGCACCGAGTTTTCGTTCGAGCTTCCAGAGGTCGTTGCCGTCCAATCCGATGAGGGCGCGCAAGGAGCGACATCCAAGGTGGTGTTGCGCCTACACGATGGGCTCGAAGCCGAGTCAGTGTGTATTCCAATGGGGCGCGGTCGATTTACCCTGTGCGTCTCGAGTCAGGTCGGTTGCAAGATGGGTTGTGGGTTCTGCGAAACCGGCAGCATGGGTCTACTCCGGCACCTCACGGTCGACGAGATCATCGCGCAGCTGCTCGTCGCGCGGCACCGGCTCGGCTGGGCGATTCGCAACGTCGTCTTCATGGGGATGGGAGAAGCGCTCGACAACCCCAAGAGCGTGCTGCCCGCGCTGCGCATCTTGAACGATCAAGCCGGGCTCGCGATTGGCCAGGAGCGTTTGACGATTTGCACCGTCGGTCACGTCGAGGGCATCCGTCTCCTCGGGCGGCAGGGGCTCAAGCGACTCAATCTCTCGGTCAGTCTCAACACGGCAGACGAATCGCTTCGCAATGAGCTGATGCCAATCAATCGACGTGCCGGTCTAGTGGAGCTCCAAGCCGTGCTGATGGAGTACAAGCCGCGTCGCAATTTCGCGCTAGGGGTCAACTACTGCCTGCTACCCGGGATAAACGACACAGAGCTAGACGCGCACGCGGTGGTCGAGTTCTGCAAGCCCTTGGGTCGCGTTCTCGTGAATCTGATCCCTTACAACCCCGGTTCGAGGCCTCTCACACGCGCGCCAGAGGAGGCAGAAGTAGAGCGTTTCATCGGCTGGTTGCGCGCGGAAGGCCTGCCCGTGCGGGAACGCGTGACCAAAGGGCGCAACGTGATGGCCGCGTGTGGCCAACTCGGCAATCCGTCGGCACGGCAGGCCCGCCGAGCGTTACCGACGGTTCCGGTCTAGCTCGTTGCTTTTCTTCTTGCCGCGGTAGCGCACTCGGATCGGAGTCCCCTTGAACCCGAAGCGCTCTCGAATCTGGTTCACGACGTAACGACGATAGCTGAAGTGGACGTCGTCCGGATGGTTCGTCATGACCACGAAAGTCGGAGGGGCAACGCTAGCCTGCGTCACGTAGTAGAGCCTCACCGGGCGGTGATGCATCGTCGGTGGCGGATGCGTTTCGAGCACTTCCTCGAAGAAGCGGTTCATTTCAGCGGTGCCGATCCGCTTTCGGTGCTCCTCGACCGCGTCTGTGATGCGTCCGAGCAACGCAGAGACGCCGCGCCCCTGGAGCGCACTCACGGTGACCAATGGCGCCCAGGGCACGAAAGAAAGAACCTCGCGAGCCCGGTCCATCGCCTTTTTCTGCGCCTCGCGGGTCAATAGATCGGTCTTGTTCAGCGCGATGACCAGCGCACGGCCGCGGTCGTCGGCCAGTCCGGCGATTTTCGCGTCTTGCTCGCCGACGCCAGCCCCTGCGTCGATCATGAGCACCACCACGTGGCTGCGCTCAATCGAACGGATGGCTTGTAGGACGCTCAGTCCTTCGATGCCTCGTTTCTTCACGCTCCGCTTGCGGCGAATTCCTGCCGTGTCGATCAGAATCAGCCTCTTCCCGTCGCGTTCGATCAGGGTATCTACACTGTCGACCGTCGTTCCCGGACGATCGTCGACCAACTGACGCGCTTCGCCGCATAGCTGATTGACCAGTGATGACTTCCCCGCATTGGGCCTGCCGACGATCGCGATCCGGGGGACGTCCAGCTCCGGTTCGACGATCTCGGTCGTCTCGGGGAGGCGCTCGGCGATCGCCTCTTCCAATGCGCCGATGCCTCGCCCATGCAGCGCTGAGATGGGCATGATCGAGTCGATCCCGAGCTCGTAATACGTCACAGCGTGCTGTTCTTTTGGTTGCGAGTCCGCTTTGTTTGCGACGAAGATCACTGGTTTCCCGGCGTCACGCAGCAGTGCGACCGCCTCGCGATCGGCAGGTAACGGATCGACGTTCGCATCGACGACGCAGACGACGAGGTCGCACTCTTCGAGCGCCAATCGCACCTGACTCGCGATACCGGCCTTCATCGGATCGTCGCTGTCCGGGTCGAACCCCCCCGTGTCGATCAGCACAAACTCGCGGCCCAAGGCGAACGCGTCCGCGTAGTGTCGGTCTCGTGTCACTCCAGGAATGTCCTCCACGATTGCCAGGTGTTGCCCAGCGAGGCGATTGAATAGCGTGCTCTTGCCTACATTGGGTCTCCCGACGATGGCGACCAACGGTCTATTGGCGACCGAACCGGCAGGCCGCCTGGCGTGATCGCGGCGCCGCCCCTTCATGGCTGACCTTCCTTGACGGCAAGTTGCCGCGCCTTGATCGGGTCGCGGGTCCATCCAGGGACGACCTTCACCCACAAACGCAAGTACACCTTCCGTTGCAAGAACGCTTCGATCTGCTCGCGAGCCTCGGTGCTGATCTTCTTGATCGTCTCGCCCTGTGTGCCGATCACGATCGCCTTGTGGCTCGCCTTCTCGACGATGAGGGTACCCTCGATGCGAAGAAGCCCCTCGTTTTCTTGATAGCTCTCGAGCTCGCACGCGATGCCGTAAGGGACTTCTTGACGCGTGTTGACCATCGCGGCTTCGCGTACGAGCTCGCTAACGAAGAATCGCTCCGGCCGGTCCGTCAAGAAGTCTGCGTCGTACAACAGACCTTCTGGCAGCGTTGCGCGGATTTCTTTCAGCAAAGCGCCTAAGTTCGTTCCACGTGTTGCAGAGATTGGGACGACCGCAGCGAATGCTCGCTGCTGTTGGTAGGCCTCGATGAAGCCGAAGAGGCGCTCTTTGGTCTTGAGTCGGTCCACCTTGTTGATCGCGAGGATCACCGGCACCTTTGAAGCCTCCAACGCTTGGAGCGCCGCCGCATCTTTGTCGTGCACGCGCGGGGACCCGCTGTCCCGTGGCGCCTCGGTTACGAACACGACCGCGTCGCAGTCGACCATGCCTTGTCTCGCGCTATCGATCAGTACACGTCCGAGCGCGCCCTTGGGACGTTCGAGACCCGGGGTGTCTATGAAGGCGACTTGAGTTGGCGGATCGTCGGATGCGTACACCCCGAGCACGCAGGACCGCGTCGTGCCGGGCTTGGACGTCGCGATCACCAGCTTCTGGCCGAGCAGTGCATTGAGCAGCGTGGACTTGCCGACGTTGGGGCGACCGACAATCGCGCATCGACCTGCACGCGGCGCTTCGGCATGGTTTGTCGACTTCTGCATGCGTGCGCCAGTGTAGCGGGGGCCAGCTGCCGATCGAGCCGGAGGCGTAGCCCCGTGGAGCGCTCTGCGCTATGCTCGCGCCGCTGATGCGCAATATCACCGCTGATTCGGTCTGGCTTGCCTCGCTCGGTCTCGCTCTTCTGGTCGCCTGCACAGGTGGTGTGGGCACGACGTGCTTCCAGAACGACGAATGCGATAGCGGGCTCATCTGTTGCCATGTGGGTAGCCCGTTCACTCAAGGCAGGTGTGAAACGCAGGTCGTTTGCGATGAGATTCGGGG
>JBAVOF010000296.1:0-4710 GCA_049691835.1 Polyangiales bacterium | reverse complement strand
GTGTCCGAGGACACTAGGACGACTCGGCCCTCGTCGTTCTCGAAGGCAACCGCGGTCGCGGTGAGGTCGTCATGGACCCACGACCCGTCGTCCGAACCGTTGCCAACGTCGACGCGACCCTGGTCCCATGCGGCCACGAACAGCCCAGGGTCATCGGGATCGAGGGTTGCGGCGTCCGGCCAGCCTGGCGCATCGGCAAGATAGTCGCGCGTGCCTCCGACGGTGGGCAGGATGCTTCGGCTCGCGGCCCCCACGCGAATCGAGCTGCTGCTCGTATCGTCCGTGCACGACGCACCGAGCGCCACAACCGCCAGCGCGGTTGCGAACAAAGTCAATCTATTCATCTAACCCTCCGTAAGAATTTGGTTCAGTGACGGCCGCGTGTCGGAACGTCGCGTACCCCTTCTTACGAGAAAACCGTCAATTCGGAAAGGATCGAGGGCCAATTCCCGATTAAAGTCAGCAGTCCCGAGGACTTGGCAGCTTGCCCGGGCCCATTGCTCTAATCCTCAAACCCCAAGTACGGAGGAAACAATGACTGAGCTCGAGATCGATGGATTCGCACCCAGCACATCCGCACAGACCGCGCTCATGGTCGCGGCCAAAGCCGAGGTTCCGGTGACGTTCGGCTCGCTCGAGTGCAAGCAGCCATCGCACCATGCTCGGCACCCCTACGGGAAAATGCCCGTGCTCGGACATGGCGACGTAACGTTGTCCCAAATCCTGGCAATCGCCTCTTGGGAGACGAGACGGATGCCGAAACCATCGCCGCAGCCGGGGAGCGTTTGAGCATTGCCGATCTGATGCTCCACCCCATGGTGAGCCATGCGGTCTCCCGCCTCGGGGAGTCGACCCTCAAACGCCTCCCTGCTTTGCGTCGATGGCACTCGCTGATATCAGATCGGTTGAGCGCGAAGAAGGCAGCATGACCAAGAGCGGCGTCATCAATCCCGCCCTCCTCGCTGCGGCCAAGGCGGGCGACCACGTTGCGTTCGAGCGCTTGTTCAGCGGGCAGGTTCCCAAGTTACGCGGGGTGTTGCGCAAATTGGTGGGCCATCCCGACGACGTGGATGACCTCGCCCAACAGGCGCTGATGAAGGCACACGAGGGCCTCGAGGCGTTCAAACGGGAGTCGAGTGCCGGGACGTGGCTCTGTTCGATCGGAGCCCGCCTCGCGATCGACCACCTTCGCGCGAAGCGCTGACATTGGGTTCGCCTGACCTTGGCGGAGGGATGTTCTGTCGAGCTCACAGCACGTCGAACACCACCCGCTCGATGGTTCCTTCGAACGGAAAGGGTGCGCGGAAGTAGTAGACCTTGTTGGGCGAGACGGGCAACCCGTTGTCTTGCCCGATATCGAGCCCTGCATGCCCCGAGAAGCGAACCGGCACGGTGTGCTCGAGCTTGCCCTCGGCGACTTGTTTGCCCGCGACGAGGAGCCGGTGCGTCCCGCCTGTCGCCATCGTCCCGGGCTCATCCGCGGTAAACTCGTACCGCACCTGCACCTTGCCCGTCGGCATGCGCTCGGACGCGATGAGGTCATCGACCTTGAGACCGAGAAAGCTGTAGGTGTATCGGAGCTTCCCACCCTGCACGTAGAGCGAGAAGCCGCCGAGAAAGCTCGCGTTCGCCACGATGACTCCGTCCGCGCCGTAGCACAGCGAGAACACGCACCAGTTGCGCGCGATCTCGAGGTCGGCTGTGATCGAGAAGGAGCGATTGTAGAGCTGCGGAATCATGCCCTGCGCGACGTTCTGGACGTCCGGGTAGAACGTGGCGCGCGTCGGACCCTGGCCCACGGAAGGTCCCAAACCCCAGAGCTGCGCCAGCCCACCGAAGAGGGGCAGCACCCGATTGTTCTCGGCTTCGCTCCAAAAGAGCGCTTCCAATTCGCGCATCTTTTCGGGATGGTCGGCCGCCACGTCTTCGGCTTGCGAGAAGTCCTGCTCGAGGTCGTAGAGCTCGCAGGGATCGTCCTCCGGGTTCCAGCGACCGGGCGCGAAGCGTGCAATGGTCTCGGGGTCGAGACGCCACGGAATGCGCGGGACGCGGCAGCTCCACAACCAGCCATCCTCGTACATCGCGCGATTGCCGAGGATCTCGAAATATTGACGCATGTGGTGCTCTGGCGCGCTCGGCTCGGCGAAGCTGTCCGCGAAGCTCCTGCCCTGCATCGGCGTCTGCGGTGTCCCGTCGACGACCTCCGGCACCGGGAGCCCGGCGACTTCGAGGATGGTCGGAGCGATGTCGATGGCGTGCGTAAACTGGGTGCGCAGGCCGCCCGGTTCTTTGATCCGCCGAGGCCAGGTCACGACCATCGGATTTCGTGTGCCGCCGAGATGGGATGCCACCTGTTTGCCCCACTGGAACGGGGTGTCACCGGCCCACGCCCAGCCTGCTGCGTAGTGAGGCCCGGTTCGGGGACCGCCCCAGACCTCGATGCCACCGTAGGCGTTGATCGCCTCCAACTGCTGCTCCATCGTGAGTGGAATCCCATTGAGCACAGTCATCTCGTTGAACGAGCCGGTGATACTGCCTTCCATGCTCGCGCCGTTGTCACCGAAGATGTAGACGATCAGCGTGTCGTCTGAGAGCCCCATCGCGTCGAGGCTCCGAAGGACGCGACCGACTTCATGGTCGGTGCACTCCTGAAAACCCGCGTACACTTCCATCTGCCGTGCGAAGAGCTTCTGTTCCTCGGATGACAGTGAATCCCATGCGGGAATCGCGTCGGGACGCGGCGTCAGCTTCGCGTCTTTGGGGATCACGCCGAGCTTCTTCTGACGCGCGAAGGTAGCTTCGCGTAGCGCGTCCCAGCCACTGTCGAACTGTCCCGCATACTTGTCCGCCCACTCTTTGGCGACGTGGTGTGGGGAGTGGCTCGCACCCGTGGCAAAGTAGAGGAAAAACGGCCGATCGGGAGATTGGGTCTGCTGGCTTCGCAGCCAGGCGATCGCGTGGTCGGCCATGGCCGTGCTGAGGTAGAAGCCTTTGTCCGTCGGGACACCGATGATCGAGTTGTTCTCGACAATCATCGAGTCGTAGTGCGAATCCTCTCCACCAAGAAAGCCCCAGAAGTAGTCAAACCCCATCGCATTGGGCCAGCGATCGAAGGGGCCGGCGGGGCCCTGTTCATCGTCGGGGGTGAGGTGCCACTTTCCAATCGCCGCGGTGCTGTAGCCGTTGTCGCTCAGGATCTTGGCGAGCGAGGCCGCGTCCTTCGGCCAATGGGCGTTGTAGCCAGGAAAGTCGCTGTGCACTTCGGAGACCATCCCGAAGCCGACGCTATGGTGATTGCGGCCGGACAACAGCGCTGCGCGCGTCGGAGAACAGAGCCCCGTCACGTGGAAGCGGTTGTAACGCAGACCGCGCGCGGCGAGGCCGTCCAGTGTGGGAGTCTGCACGGGGCCTCCGAAGGTCGACGGGTTACCGAACCCAGCGTCGTCGATGAGCACGATGACCACGTTTGGGGCCCCGGCCGGAGGTCGAAACGGCACCGCTCGGCTGGCCGTCGACCCGGCCAGCGTACGCTCGATAGTTCCTTGGAAAACCGGATCTGGATGAGGCAGCACGCTTTGCGCCGTGGCTCTCGATGCGAAGGTCAGCAAGAATAGGGCAATAACTCTCCATCGGCGATCCCGATATCCCGCAAAGCGGGTTCTGAGTCCGAGGTCACGTGAGGACCCATCATTGGCAGGGTGAGCTTGCATTGGCGCCTTCCGCGGAACCTACCTCCAACGGCGCCTCTCCTGTCGAAAAAGCGAAATCGACCGGCCGATCGGCTGTGATTTTCTTGCTTGCAGCCGGGCCCGGGCGGGAGCTTTTCCTAGAGATCCAGGAGCTGCGCTGGCTGTTCGATCCAGAAGTCCGGAGCTGCAGCTTCCAGCGTTTGTCGCGACAAAGGGCCCCAGCTCACGGCTGCGGTGGCGATGCCAGCAGCACGACCGGCTTCGATGTCGTGGGGTGAGTCGCCGATGAGCACAGCTCCCTCGGGTGAGGCGTCGAGAGCAGCGAGTGCCTTGTAGACCGGTTCGGGATGCGGCTTGCCACGAACGACGTCGTCGGCGCAGATCCGAACAGGAAACTCCCGTTCGAGCCCGAGCAGTTGGAGGCCGCGCTGAGCTCCACGGCTCATCTTGCTCGTGACCAGCGCGAGCGCCGCACCCCGCTGTCGAAGCGTCTGCACGACTTCAACGACCCCAGGGTAGGGCTTGACCATCGTGTCGTGGTGCTCGAGGTTGTATTCGACGTAGGTGCTGACCATCGCGTCGCGCTCTGCTTCGGACCGCGCCACCAATGCCAACTGATCGCGCAATGGCGTGCCAACGCCGGCAAGCCAATGCTCTTCCGAGAGCTCGCGGTTCAAATGGACGCGCGAGGTGTGATGAAAGCTCGCGAGAATCAGGTCGATCGAGTCGAGCAGGGTTCCGTCGAGGTCGAAGAGGTAGGTTCTCATGTCGGTGCGTGCACGAGGGTGGGCGCTCGATGACCCGGTCGAGCACCTTGGCATCGTTCGGGCCTGTGACAAGCCCACTAGCGGTCCCTCTCGGTTCGACGCCTAGTTGGACCGCGAGCCGTGGTACTTGGTAGTCTGCGTTTGGATGAGCACTTCCCATATGTTCATGCTTCTCGTTCTGCTCGCGTCCGTGGCGGCGTGCTCCAACAACGTAGCGGCACCTCCGCCAGCTGATGGGGAAGGCGGCGCGGGTG
>JBAVOF010000295.1:0-4566 GCA_049691835.1 Polyangiales bacterium | reverse complement strand
AGAGGAAGGGGCCACTTGTGAGATCGGGTATTCAGCCATCGATGGTGCCTGCAGCAATAGTGAGGACGCGCCGCTCGTCTCCCTCGGCCACAATCGTATGCTCGATCTCGGCACCGACACGTGTGCGCTGAGCGGTCTGAGCGACCAGGTACTGACCAGCGACGAGATGGCCCTGGGGCTTCTAGATTTCCACGGCGGACAAACCCCCACGCATCTTCCGAGCTCCGAGAGTCTGTTGATCGACGCGATTGCAGCCGAGGTTTGCCACGCGGACGTCCTGGAGGATCAAAGGGGCAAGCCGCGCGATGGGTCGAGCCCTTGCGACGTGGGCGCCGTCGAAGTTCAGCCCGACGACTGAATGGCTATCTGCGGTCGGCCCAAGCCCAGACATTGCGGCCGTCCGCCCAGACGACGGCGAGCGTACCATCGGACGCTCTACCCAACCATGGCCTGTGACTCGGCGGTGGAGCGCTCGCTTCGAGCGCGGGACTGATCTTCTCGGGGGCGCTCCAACGCGACTCGGGCGTGAAATGACTCATCCGGATAAATTGCCCCTCTAGCCATACCAGCCACACCTCTCCATCCGGAGTCGCCACGAGGCTTGGCCGTACCGCAGAATCGGTATCACTGATCCGCAGAATCTCGATGTCCTCCCAGCGCTGCTCGGTCCCCACGAATCGTCGCGTCCACATGTCTCGACTCTGGCACCAGGCGACGATGAAGTTCCCCGCGCCGTCAGCCGACACTTCCGAGCTGAAGGCCGAGGCGCTGCCCGCCTCGAGAAGTGCGGCCGGCTCCCATTGCTCATTCACGAAGTGCGCATACCAAATGTCATCGTCCTGCTCCCAGACGACCATGAGCTCTCCATCTTCGGTCGCACCGACCTGTGGGTACGCGACCGTGCCTACGTCTGCGTCCACTCTGACGCCAGCACCAACGGAGTCCTCCGGACCGATGGGTGCCACCCAGACCGAGTCCGCGGTGCCGCCAGCGTCGTATCCGCGGAAGAGCACCGCGCCACGCCCACTGCCGGCCACGAAACCTCGGGCACCACGCTTCGGGGCCCCGTCGGAGGTGACGACGACCATGGATTCCCAGCCGAACGCGGTCGTGCTCGTCCGTCGAAGCAGGACGTCGCCCGTCGCCTCGTTCCACCCGGCCCAGACGTCGCCGCCGGGCGTGACACGAACAAACGTGTCGTTGCTGATCGCGCCGTCACGTGTGATCAGCTCGGGATTGCCCCACAGCCCCGCAACCGAATCGAATCGAACGGCTCGTCCATCGATCGACGCCGTCTCGACGCGAGCGTAGACGATGATCGCATTTCCAAGAGCGTCGACGCCGAGGGAAGAGGGCCGATCGGGAGCAAAGTCCTCCTCGACCACGATCGGCTCCTGCCAACCATTTTCGGCGCTGAAATGAGACACCATGAGCGCGTCCCCCTGGCCCCACATGGCGATGCCGTCGCCGTTCGCGGACAGAGCAACCTCCGGCTCGGCGATCTCATCGAGGCCCCCCCCGATGATGAACGGAACCCCTAACTCCCACGGTGACGGCGTCGCGACACACTCACCAGACACACAACTGCCCGCTGATCCGTTTGCATCGCAGATAGTCAAGTCGACGGCGGGCTCGTTGGTGCATGCGTCGGCGCCCGTCAGACAGGTCGGCTCGGTGCACGGATTGCCATCATCCACGCAGTTCTCCACCCGGCAGGGATTGTCCTCGATCGACGGGCACGTTCCTTCGACCGGGGCAACGTGGGTCGACACGCAGATACAGCTCGCTCCGCTTGGTTCCTGACCCGCTGGACAGCCCGACGGAACCGCATCGTGTACAGCGGCACAGCTCGACATGGCGCACGCCCACGCGGCTGCGCATCCCAGGAGCAAGAATTGCCTCGCTATCATCGTTTTCTGGCCGATATTGGCGATTGATCCGGACTTCCCAGTGTAGGTCAAACAAATTCCGGGCCGCGCGTTCGGCATGGGGCGCGGCGGGGTGGGCCCCAATTCTGGTAAGCTCGGGCGCGATGCTGCTCCACCACTACCAGGCCATGGCCCGATACAACCGTTGGATGAACGAAAAGCTCTATGCCTGGTGCGCCGAGCTTCCGGAGCAGGAACGAAAGCGCGATATGGGCGCGTTCTTCCGATCGATTCATGGGACGCCTAATCACATCTTGCTGGCCGATCACGCGTGGATGCGCCGCTTCACCGATGACGCAAAGGCCTTTGAGGTCCGCGATGCCAGCGGCAATCCGATCGAAGTTCGCTCGCTCGGTCAAGAGCTCTATGCCAATTTCGCGGAGTTGCGTGCCGTGCGTCAGAAGAGCGATGCGGGGATAGAAGGCTGGGTCGCGGGGCTGAGGGAAGAGTATTTGCTCAGTCCCCTTCGATACAGGACGAGCACGGGCGAGGAACATGAGCACCCAACCTGGTGGGCGCTGAGCCACTTCTTCAACCATCAGACCCATCATCGGGGACAGGTCACCACGCTGCTCAAACAGCAGGGAATCGACCCCGGCGTCACGGATTTGGCGGTCATGCTCCGCGGCATCATGGTTGGCGATACGCTGACCTCATGCAGATGACAGATACCAGCGGAAAATCCTGGCGAGAGCACTTCACCACCGAGGAGATTCGAGAGCTCCGCGCCATCCGGACGCATCGCGCTTGGCTGACACTGCTCGCCAACTACGGCTTCATCGCTGCGTCGATGGCGCTGATTGCCATCGCCCCTCACTGGCTGAGCGTCGTGCTGGCCTTGTGCGTGATCGGAACGCGGCAGCTGGGGCTTGCGGTCGTGATGCACGAGAGCGCGCACCGCACGTTGTTCAGGAACCGGACGGTGAACGACTTCGTGGGGAACTGGCTCGCGGGGTACCCCATCTATCTGAGCGCGGACATGTACCGAGCGCATCATCTCGAGCATCACGCCAAGACCTGGACCGAAGGAGATCCGGACTTGGCCTTGGCGACTCCGTTCCCGGTATCGAGACGCAGCATGTTTCGCAAAGTGACGCGAGACCTGCTCGGCATCACGGGGCTCAAGCAGCTGATCGGAACGAGCTACCTCGTCGCGCAAGTGCTGCGCGGTAAGCCGGTCAATAGCGGCACCCTCCCGCTTCGCTTGGAGAGGAAGGCTGCGATTCGCATGGTGCTCGGCACGTTGATCACCAACTCGATCTTGTTCTGCGTGCTTTGGTTGCTCGGTCACCCGATGCTCTATCTGCTTTGGCTTGGGGCCTGGTTGACGACGAACAAGCTCGTCGCGCGAGTCCGTTCGATCGCCGAGCACGCCGTGGTTCCCGACCCAACGCAGCCGCTCGGGCAGACCCGGACCGTCCTGGCGGGACCGTTCGAAAGGCTGTTCATCGCGCCAAACCTTGTGCAATACCATTTGGAGCACCATCTTCTGATGACTGTGCCTCACTACAACCTGCCAATGTTTCACCGGATGTTGCGCGAGCGCGGCCTCATCGACGAGGCGTGCATCGCGCAAAGCTACGCACAGGTCTTGCGCCAAGCCGTCGTCTGAGCACGCGCCTCCCGCAAGGCGTCAGGTTGCTCGAGGTCTGCATCGATGCGTATCATGCGGCGCTCCGCCATTGTCATGACCCACGACGTTAGCGAAACGCGCTCCCCCGAGCAGAAGGTCCGCCGCCTCATCGAGCGAGATCCGTTGCTGGGACCCTACGCCGGGATCCTCTCCCGACGAATCCATCAAGCCGATGCAATGAGGAACCGCCTGACCAGCGGCCACCTGGACCTCACCGATTTCGCTTCGGGACACGAGTATTTCGGCCTGCACTTTCGGGATGGTCGTTGGGTGCTCCGGGAGTGGGCGCCCAATGCAGAGTCGATCCACCTGAAGGGGCCGTTTTCCGGCTGGCACGCTCAACCGAAGTACGCGCTCTTCCGCTCCGGGACCGAGGGCGTGTGGGAAAATCAGCTGCCCGAGGATGTGCTGCGACACGGCGATTGCTATCGACTCGAGGTCCGCTGGCCGTGGGGCAGCGGCGACCGCCTGCCGGCTTGGACTCGCCGCGTGGTGCGCGACGAATCGACAGGAAGCTTCAACGCGCAGGCGTGGCGTCCGGCAACGCCTTACGCCTGGCATCACGAGAGGTCAGCGCGCCAGACGGGACCGCTCCTCGTCTACGAGGCGCACGTCGGCATGGCGCAGGAAGAGCCCAAGGTCGGGACGTACGACGAGTTCCGCGTCAGGGTGCTGCCACGGATCCGGGACGCCGGCTACGGGGCGATCCAGATCATGGCGCTGGCGGAGCACCCTTACTACGCCTCGTTCGGCTACCAGGTCTCGAGCTTCTTTGCTTGTTCTTCGCGCTTTGGGACACCTGAAGAGCTCAAAGCGCTCGTCGACGAGGCGCACGGGATGGGGCTCCTCGTGTTCATGGACCTGGTGCACTCGCACGCCGCTCGAAACGAGGTTGAAGGTATCTCACGCCAGGACGGCTCCTCCAGCCTCTATTTTCACGAAGGACCTCGCGGCGAGCATCCGGCATGGAACTCGCGCTGTTTCGATTATGGAAAGCCACAGGTG
>JBAVOF010000294.1:0-9397 GCA_049691835.1 Polyangiales bacterium | reverse complement strand
CCCCTACACCGGGCAGTATGGCGACGGGATGTCGGGCGCGGCTGGCTGGCAGGCTGAGCAAGAGCTGCAAGCGCAGAAGCTCATCGACTACGTCAACGACACCAGTGACGGCCGACCCGCGGTGATCTTGGGTGATCTCAACGCCGGCTATGCGTACCCAGACGAAGACATCGTAGCGGAAGGCGTGCCGACTTTGGACATCCTCGAGGCTGCTTTCCCGCCGGCGTACACGGCCGAATACCTGGACGCGCCGCTCTGTACGTTTTGCAGCAGCAACCCTGTCACTAACCCCGGCGGGGATCCCAGGGCGACGTCGGGCTGGATCGATCACATCCTGCTTTACAACTTGGCGACCGATTCCGTGCAATCCACCGCGCGCGTCTTGGACGAGAATGTAGTGCCGGTAGAGACCGAGAATGGCCAGATGTTGGTGCCGTTGTCCGATCACTACGGCTTACGCTCGGTCATCGTCGTGCCTTGAATGCGAGGCGACGGAAGCCGAGTCGAACGCTGATCAGTCGGCCAGCTCCACGATGAGCTCCGGCGCACCCGGGGGCCCGGCTCGAACCACAAATGGTACAGGGGCATGATCGGCTTCGCGAGCCGCGCCATCGTCGGGCCGACTCGAACGAAGTCGTTGAGGTCCGGGTAGAGCACCATCTCGACCGCCGTCCGGATGCCGGCGGGAAGATGCACCTTGGTCTCGCCCTTGGTCTCGACGTACACCCGCGACACGAAACGATCATTGATCCACGAGTAGAACGCACGCGTGCGTTGGGGGGTCGGCATTTGGGCGATTGGAGCCGTGAATCCCGTCACCCCGGGCTTGGCCTGCTTGTTCGTTGCAGTGGTCGGCATGCTCGGTGCAGTGATATACGCGCTGGTGTAGCCCGCGGCGCCGCCGCGGTGTTCGAGGGAACCGGATAGGGGACATGAACGAGCGGATTTTTCGCAAGGACTATCAACCGTCGGAATTTCTGGTCGATTCCATCGATCTTTGCTTCGAGCTCGAGCCAGCCGAGACCATCGTCCGGGCCAAGACGCGCCTGCGCCGCAATCCCAACCTGCCGCAGAGCAACGGGCCTTTGGCCCTCTCAGGTGACGAGCTCGAGCTTCGGGCAGTGCGACTCGACGGTTCCAAGCTCGATTCCACGCGCTTCGAGGCAGACCCGATGAGCTTGCGAGTCCTCGATGTCCCCGAGCGCTTCGAGCTCGAAACCGAGGTGCTGATCCACCCCGACGCGAACACGAAGCTGATGGGGCTCTATACCTCCAGTGGCGTGTTCTGTACGCAGTGCGAAGCGGAGGGCTTTCGCCGCATCACCTACTACCTCGATCGTCCTGACGTGATGGCGCGATTCACCACGCGCATCGAAGCCGACCGCGCGCGTTTTCCCGTCCTACTTTCGAACGGGAATCGTGTCGCGGCGGGTGATCTGCCCGGCGGCCGGCACTGGGTTCAATGGAAGGACCCCTTCCGCAAGCCGAGCTACCTGTTCGCCTTGGTCGCCGGCGACCTGGTCTGTCACCGCGGCGCATTCACCACTGCATCAGGGCGGGAGGTCGCGCTCGAGATTTGGGTCGAGGCGCAGAATGCGGACAAGTGCGAGCACGCGATGGCTTCGCTTCAGGCCGCCATGAGCTGGGACGAGGAGACGTACGGGCTCGAATACGACCTCGACATCTACATGATCGTCGCGGTCGATGACTTCAACATGGGGGCGATGGAGAACAAAGGCCTCAACATCTTCAACTCCAAGTACATTCTGGCAAAACCGTCGACCGCCACCGATGATGACTACGAGGCGATCGAGAGCGTGGTCGCCCACGAATACTTTCACAACTGGACCGGCAATCGCGTCACGTGCCGAGACTGGTTTCAACTGACCCTCAAGGAGGGGCTCACCGTCTATCGGGATCAGGAGTTTTCCGCCGACATGACTTCGAGGGCCGTCCAACGCATCAAGGACGTGACCCGGCTTCGCACGACACAGTTCGCGGAGGACGCCGGACCGCTAGCCCACCCGATTCGGCCGGAATCATACATCGAGATGAGCAACTTCTACACCGCGACCGTTTACGAGAAGGGCGCGGAGGTGGTGAGGCTCTACCAGACGTTGCTCGGGCGGGAAGGGTTTCGCGCCGGCCTGCGTCATTACCTCGACCGCCACGACGGTTGCGCGGTGACCTGCGACGACTTTCGTCAGGCGATGGCCGATGCCAACGGAACGGACCTCGAACGGCTCGAGCGATGGTACTCGCAGGCAGGGACCCCGGTGGTCGAGACGCGTGGGGTTTGGGAGCAGGCCGATCGGAGCTACACGCTCACACTCAGGCAATCGCAACGCGTCTTCCCGGGCGAGCCTGAGCCCTTGCCGCTCCCGATCCCCATCCGTGTTGGATTGCTGGGGCCGGACGGGGCGGACATCCCAGCAACGGTGCGCACACTCGAGCTTCGCGATGCCGAGCAGACTTTCCGATTCGACAACGTGCCCACGCGCCCGGTGCTCTCCATCGGACGTGGCTTCTCAGCGCCCATCAAGCTCAAGGTAGACCGCGACGACGATGAGCTCGCGTTTCTCATGGCGCACGACGCCGATGCCTTCAACCGCTGGGAAGCCGGGCAGGAGCTCGCCAAGCGGGTGCTTCTCGGACTGGTGGATCGAACATTGGTGCAGGGGGCACTGTCGATGGACGCGGGGTTGGTGCAGGCCTTCGGCAAGGTCTTGTTGGACCCCGGGCTCGACGGGTCGATCAAGGCGCTCACCTTGGCGCTTCCGTCAGAGGAGCTCCTCACCCAGGAGCTGAGTCTCGTGGACCCGGATGCGGTCCACGTTGCGCGCAGCTTCGCCGAGCGCGCGCTTGCGAGCACGCTTCGCCGGGAGTTGACGGACACCTACGAGAAGCACGCCCGTGGCACCGACGCCATCGACAAGGCCGAAGTCGATCGCCGACGCATCAAGAACCGCGCGCTACGCTATCTGGTCGCGCTTCAGGAGCCCGAGACGACCGACATGGCGGCCGAGCAGTTCCGCGCTGCCACCGTGATGACCGACTACGAGGCGGCTTTCCTGAGCCTAGTCGATCTCGACGGCCCGGCGACCGATCACGCGATTGCAGAGTTCTACCGGCGATGGCGAGCCGAACCCCTCGTACTGGACAAGTGGTTTCGTATGCAGGCCATGTCGAGCTCTCCCACCGCGTTCGATCGTGTGGTCGCCCTGTCGGAGCACCCAGATTTCCATTTGGCCAACCCCAATCGTGCACGCTCGCTCTTGTACTCGTTTGCAGCGGGCAATCCGGTGGCTTTTCATCGAGCCGATGGTCGAGGGTATCGGTTCGTCACCGATCGAATCCTCGAGCTGGACGCGATCAATCCGCAAGTCGCAGCTCGAATCGTTTCGGCGTTCAACCAGTGGAAGCGCTACGAGCCGCGCCGCAGCGAGCTGATGCGCAGCGAGCTCGCGCGCATTGCATCCGCGCCGGCAATCTCCAAGGATGTCTCCGAAATCGTCGAGCGCGCCCTGGAGGGATAGCGAGCATGTCCTCCGATTCCATGATTCTGACCGTGGCCAACCGCCTGGCGCGGCACCCTCCCTTCGACCGCCTCGAGCCCGAGTTGCTGAGCCGCATCGCGAGTGGAATCCGCATTCGGTACCTGGAGCCGGACGAGCTCGTCTTCGACGAAGGCGACCCCGCCAAACCCGAGTTCTACGTCGTCGTCAAGGGAGAGGTGGCGATCAGCCAACAGGTCGAGGGGACGGCGGTTCTCATCGATGTTTGCGACGATGGCGACATCTTTGGGGTTCGTGCGCTGCTGTCCGATCGGCAGTATGCGGCTCGTGCTCAGGCCAAGGACGACACGCTCCTCTATGTGCTCAGCAAAGAGCACCTCGACGAGCTCCTTCGCGACGAACCGCGGGTGGCGATGTTTTTTGCCGCCGGGTTCGCAGCGGATCTTCCCCAGCGCCGGGAAACTAATCGGCTCGAGGCGGTGGGAATCGCGCGGCGTCACGAGAAGTCGCGGCGCGTCGGTGACGATGTGCGCCGGGTCGAGCCTACGCGCGACGTGCTGACTTGCGCTCCCGGCACTAGCATTCGTGAAGCCGCTTCGCTGATGAGTGCGCGCAACGTCGGGTCGATTCTCGTCGTCGACGAAGCGATGAGGCCGCTTGGCATAGTGACCGACTCGGACCTTCGCTCGAAGGTCGTAGCGCAAGGAGGCGACGTTTTGGGCAGCATCTCCGAAATCATGAGCGCCCCGGTGCTCACCATCGATGAGCAAACCACGCTGTCCACGATGATCGCGACCGTCATGAGAAAGCACCTGCACCACTTCGCGGTCACCGAGGACGGGACCTCTGCAACGCCCGTGGTCGGCATCGTGTCGGAGCACGACATTCTCAAGACCCAGGGGAGCCACCCAACCGTGATCCTTTCGGAGATCAGCCGTGCGAAGACCAAGGAGCGACTGCGGGCCCTTCGCGACCAAGCTGAGGAGTTGCTTCGCCAGTACCTCGAAGACGAAGTGGGGATGGGGTTCTCGTCGAAGATGATCTCCGAAATCAACGACACACTCACCCGGCGCGCGATTCGCATCTCGCTCGATGCGCTTGCCGAGCGGGGCTTACGCCCACCGGTTCCGTTCTGTTGGTTGGCGCTCGGCAGTGAAGGCCGTGAAGAACAGCTCCTCCGAACCGATCAGGACAATGCGATTCTCTACGCCGATCCGGAATCGGACCCCGAAGCGGCCGCGAGCTTCTTCATCGAGCTCGGTAAGCGCGTCGTCGACGTGCTCGTCGCGGCGGGCTTCGAACGCTGCCCAGGCGAGATCATGGCCAGCAATCCCAAGTGGAACCAAGCACTCACCGCGTGGAAGCGCTACTTCTCCGATTGGATTTGCGAGCCTGAAAACGTTGCCGTGATGCACACGAACATTTTCTTCGATTTCCGCCCCGTGTTCGGAGACGAGGCGCTCGCTTCGGAGCTCAAGGGCCACATCTTCGAGCGGATCAAGATTGACCGTGCATTTCTCGCATTTTTCGCGCGACACGCAACACAGAACCCGCCTCCACTGAGTTTTTTCCGCAACATGATCGTCGAGCGGAGCGGCGAGCATCGTGACGCGTTCGACATCAAGGCGCGTGCCATGATGCCCCTGGCCGACGCGGCACGCGTGCTCGTGTACGATCTCGGCATCAACATCTACGGGAGCACTGCCGAGCGCTGGGAGCGAATTGCACAAACCGATGAAAACCTCGCGCGATTGTCGGGTGAGGCGGCGATGGCCTACGAGATCTTGATGCGGGTCCGCGCTCTCGAGGGCCTCAACCGTGGCAGCTCGGGCCGATACGTTCACATCAAAGAGCTCAACAAGCTGGAGCGCCAAACCGTTCGCAGCACGTTTTCGGTCGTGAAGGACGTGCAGCTGATGCTGACCTCCAGGTACAGGACGGATTTTCTGCGCTGAGGTGCGCTTGCTTCCGGAATTTCTCAAACGGCTGTTGCCCGTACGCGCGTCGCCGGCGGCGGCTGCCTCCTGGCCGGAGCCGTTGCGTGACTACATGTCGAAGCGGAGGAAGCTGGCCATGGCAATCCCGCTGAGCGATGTTCGTTTCGTCGTCTTCGATACGGAGACCACGGGCCTAGACCTGTCGAAAAATCGACTCTTATCCATCGCGGCGGTCGGTTTGCGCGGCTTCGAGGTACGGATCGACGATGCGTTCGAAGCGATGGTCGCCCAGCCCGATGTCGGAGGCTCGGAGGCCGCGGTGGTCCACGGGCTCGTCTCCCACGATCTGATCGACGGGCTACCCGTAGATGAAGCCGTGTCTCGGTTCTTGTCGTTTGCAGGCGACGCCGTGCTTGTCGCACACCATGCGGCCTTCGACGTGCGGATGCTCCAAAAGGCGATCGCCGGACATCGCGGCGCCAAGGTCTGGAGTCCCTCGGTAGACACTGCGCAGCTCGCACGACGTCTCGAGGTCAGCGCCCTGGCGTTCAAGCAGGGGGAGGGCTCGAACCCGGGCAAGGCCTACCAACTCGACGAGCTTGTCGAACACTACGCCATCGATGCGCCGGATCGTCATACCGCCGCAGGAGACGCGCTCGCCACCGCGCTTCTGTTCCAACGGCTTGTCAGGAAGGCTGAGCGCCGCGGCATTCACACCCTCGGCGATTTGCTCGCACCATGACCTGCCGGAGCGTGGCCCATGACTAGGCGACAGCAACGCACCGCTCGAGCTCGACGAGCGCGGCGTCGAGGTGGTCGATCAAGCGCTGCGCGCGTGGCACGGAGCGGCGGCATGCGATGATGCCGAAATCGAGGCTATCGCCACAGCTCGTGACCGTGATGTTCAGCGCTTGGCCGTGCGTGACGATCGACAAAGGGTACATGCCTTCGAGAGGGGCGCCATTCCAGTAGAGCTGTTCCTGAGGGCCGGGGACGTTGGAGACCGTGACGTTGAAGGTCGGGCGGGTCCGTCCCGAGATCTGTAGCAAGTGGGGAATGAGGACCGGCAGTGCGACGACCGTCGTGAAAATAGGGATGTCGGCGCTGTTCATGCTCCTGAGCAAGCGTTTGGCCTCTCCCATCGAGTTCTGAATCGCGCGGAGCCGGTCCAGTGGGTCTCCGATCTCGGTCGCTAGGGTCGCAAACAGAATCGAAAATGAGTTGCCCTCGACTTCGGCGTCTGCCGGGCGAAAGGACACCGGTGTCATCGCCGTCAGCGGCTGCTCTGGTAGAGCATCGCGGTCCATGAGGTAGCGACGCAGCGCGCCGCCGGACATCGCCAAGACGATGTCGTTGACGGTGGCGTCGAGCGCCTTGGCGACCGCCTTGATCCGCGGCAGCGACCATGACTGCGCGACGAATCGACGCGACCCCGTGACTCGTCCGTTCAGGATGGTCATCGGCGTCTGGAACGGCGCGATCATTCCGTGCTTGTCGCGGTGACGAACGGCGGCGGCGAACTTGAGGACGCCCCCCATGGCTCCCGCGGTGGCAGCTCCGATGCTTCGCAAATCTGCGGCGCCCTGGGTCTCGCGTCGCATGCGTGGCATGTTCCAGGGTGCGGGCATGTCTCGCTCGTTGGGGTCGCTGCTCAGGCATGCACGCAACATCCGCATCGCGCCCACGCCATCGATCATCGAGTGGTGCGTCTTCACGTAAAGAGCAAATCGGTTGTCCTCGACCCCCTCGATGATGTGCGCTTCCCAAAGCGGGCGATCACGATGCAAGCGCGCGCTGTGGAGCCTCGAGACGAGCGCGAACATCTCCCGATACCGCCCCGGCTTGGGGAGCGCGGAGTGGCGCACGTGGTAGTGCGTGTCCAGCTCCTCGTCGGTGACCCAATGCGGCAGACCCAGGCGCCTCAGGGGCCATGCGACCTTCTGGTTGAACGGGTATTGCACGGCATTGGGGTCGTCGTTTTCCCAAAATGTCTTGCGTAACCAGTCCTCCTGCGCCCCCTCCGGGTAGCTGAACAGCATCAGGCCGCCCGTATGCATCGGCATCTCGCGGCTCTCGGCGAGCAGAAAGCTCGTATCCACGGTTCCAAGGGGCTTCATCGGGTGCTTAGAAGTATCTCATCCCGCTGATCTTTGGTAGCCTCCGCGCCATCCAAACAGGAGGGATTTCAACAAATGAGCTCAATGCTGAAGTACTTGGTCATGGGAACCGCATTGCTTTGTCTCAGCCTAGCGGCCGCGTGCAAGGACGACGCGAGCCCGGTGGTGAAAGAAGCTTCGGCCGGCGCAGAGTCGGCAACGAAAGCTGGAGCCCAAGAGGGTGTCGAGGCGGGCATGGAAGGTGGCGCCAAGGAAGGCGCCAAGGAAGGCGGCAAGGCCGCGGCGAGCGACGTCGTCAACTGATCTCGTGATCACCCCGTGATGGAGCCGACGAAGCAGCAGGGATCTCCT
The DNA here is from genome assembly GCA_049691835.1 of Polyangiales bacterium. Classification (GTDB taxonomy): domain Bacteria; phylum Myxococcota_A; class Polyangia; order Polyangiales; family Houyiibacteriaceae; genus SG8-38. Next base: position 1,477 of record JBAVOF010000294.1, on the reverse strand, counting down.
GTGGCTTCGAGGCTCCGGACGATTCTTGCTCGGACAAAGGACCCCAAAAGGGCTCCATCCGGTGTATCGTCGGCAACGATGAGCGCGAAGAAGGGTTGGGTTCTTGGCGTCGGCCTCTTGCTGGTGGCCGCCCTCGGGTTGACGGTGCTGCTGAGTCCGCGAAATCAATTCCTGCTCGGTGGCGGGTTGGTCAACTTGGGGTATCGGTTACAGGACCGGTTCGGCGCGTACGACTTCGTTCACGACGAGTCGGTCACCCCCGAGCAGGTCTGGGATGAGCTCATCCGGCAGAACGAGCTCGCAGCGGGCGTGCGCGACTTCTTTCCCCGAACGGTTCGGCATCCCGTGGTCGCGATCCTCGCCTGCATGGACGCGCGGATCGACACCAGCGAGCTCGTGGGAGATACGCGACGGTACTACTACATCGTTCGCACCGCTGGCTCGGTGCTCTCGCCTGCTGAGCAAGAGATGTTGGAGCTCGCGGTCCTCAATGGTGTGAAGCTCATCGTGCTCACCACCCACACGGACTGCGCCGCCGAGGCCGCAGCCGCCGACCCCGAGAAGCGCAAAAAGTTCCCCGCGCTGATCTCCCTGATGGACGAGCGCGAGCGCCGAATCGAAGAGTTCATGGCGCGGCCCACGATCAAGGCGGCGATCGAGGCCGGAACGCTGGAGATCAAGCACGCGCGAATCGACACGGATACCGATCGGCTCGTCCTCACAGAATGAACGGGATCAACACCCGCCGTTGGCGCGGGTAATCCGGAAACCTGTCCAGGTACCATCGATGCGTCTGCAACGCGCGCGGCACGAGGTTGGCGATGGTGATGAGGAGGATGAACGTCGCCCCTAGGGACCAGGTCGCGATCGTGAACCCCGCGAAGGCGGTGATCTCGGTCAGATACGACGGGTTGGTGACGAACCGAAACAGGCCGCCACGAGGAATGCGGTACACCTTGCTGCCGCGTTCGATCTCTTCCCGGGTCCGGAGGTTTCTGATGATGGCATCCGACCAGACGTTGAGGACGAACGAACCGTAGTAGACGACGATGCCGATGATGAACCGCGGGTCGGCGAACCAACCCGGTGTGAAGTGCGGACCGAGGTCGCTGATGAACGCCGCATTCAGGTACCCGTGCAGCGTGGTCACTATCCAGCCCATGACGACGATCATGATGCTGAAGGATGCCGTAGCACCCCTCGGACTCCGTATCAGGAATGGAAAGACGAAGCCGCGGTTGCCGTAGTGGACCAACCAAACCAGGAGGAAAAACAGCGGCACGGGCTCGAATCGATGGCGTCCCTGCAAGTAGAAGAAGACGAAGCTCAGCGTTGCGGGGAGCTCCATCAGGAACCAGCCAACGCGCGGGCTGAGGTTGATGCCCCAGTCGTTGGACGCGAAGCGCCCGTAGGGGCTCTTCATCATCGCGGCGCCGATGAACACCAATACGACCAGCGCGAATGCGAACGTCAACAC
>JBAVOF010000293.1:0-5493 GCA_049691835.1 Polyangiales bacterium | reverse complement strand
CGCCTACTTGTTCATTCAAGGCGTGGGCGTCTGGGGAAACAACGCTCCGGTATACTGGGCCTGGGACATCACCAATTTCGTTTGGTGGATCGGTATCGGCCACGCCGGCACACTGATCTCGGCCATTCTCTTCCTGTTCCGCCAGAAGTGGCGCACGAGCATCAACCGCTTTGCCGAGGCGATGACGGTGTTTGCGGTGCTTTGTGCGGGGCTCTTTCCGGCGATCCACACTGGTCGACCGTGGTTCGACTACTACCTGTTCCCACTACCGAACCAGATGGACATGTGGCCGAACTTCAAGAGCCCGCTCATATGGGACGTCTTTGCGGTCAGCACGTACCTCACAATCAGCGTCATCTTCTGGTACGTCGGTCTGATTCCCGATTTCGCAACCTTGCGTGATCGTTCCAGGAACCTGCTCCGCAAGCGCGTCTATGGTTTCTTCGCGCTGGGGTGGCGGGGCGCACACCGACACTGGCAGCACTACGAGCGGGCCTACCTGATCTTGGCCGGCATCTCGACACCTCTGGTTCTGTCGGTCCACTCGGTCGTTTCGTTCGACTTCGCGACCTCGATCGTCCCGGGCTGGCACACCACGATCTTCCCGCCGTATTTCGTCGCGGGCGCCGTCTTCAGCGGTTTCGCTCTGGTCATGACGCTCATGCTGATCTGCCGCTCGATATTCAAGCTCCACGACATCGTGACCATCCGGCATCTGGACTTGATGAACAAGTTCATGCTCGGGACGGCCCTCCTGGTCGGCTACGCGTATGCGATGGAGTTCTTCATCGCCTGGTACTCCTCCAATCCATACGAGCAATGGGTGTTTTTCCACAACCGTCTCGGATGGGGCCAGCTCGACGCCAACGGCAACTGGGGTCCGCTTTGGTGGGCCTATTACGCGATGGTGTTCTGCAACGTCGTCGTGCCGCAGATCTTCTGGTTCAAACGGGCTCGTACGAGCGTTCCCATCATGTTCATTGCCAGCATCCTCATCAACATCGGCATGTGGTTCGAACGCTTCGTGATCATCGTCACGTCGACCTACCAGGACTTCCTGCCGTCCTCCTGGGGCATGTTCCACCCGACGCTGATCGACATCCTGACGTATCTCGGCACGTTCGGGTTGTTCTTCACGCTCTTCCTGCTGTTCGTTCGTTGGATCCCGATCATTGCGATCGCCGAGGTCAAAGGCAATCTGCCCGGGGCACATCCCGACTTGCATGCCCTTCAGGCAAATGAGGAACCGGACGCGGCTATCGCGCCGGTGCCGGCGGAGTGAGGCGAATCATGGCTACCGAAACGAAAAAGCCTGCCCTTTACCTGGCCGAGTACGACTCGCCCAACGCGATCGCGCGCGCCGCCATGAAGGTGCGCGACGCCGGCTACCAGAAGTGGGACTGCCATACGCCATACGCCATGCACGGCATGGACGAAGCGATGGGTCTGAAGCCGACGCGGATCGGCGTCATCTCGTTCATCTTCGGCATGCTAGGCGTAGCGACCGCCGTGTTGCTGATCCAGTACAGCAACGCATTCTCGTTCAACGCGTTGAACATCGGGGCAGGCTACCCGCTGGTGGTAGGCGGCAAGCCGCCCGGGGCGTTTCCGTCGATGGTTCCGGTCATGTTCGAGCTCGGGGTTCTTCTCTGCGGCTTTGCGACGCTCTTCGGCTTGCTGGGCATCATCAAGCTGCCGATGCACAATCACCCGATTTTCGAATCGGACCGATTCGAGGCCGCCTCCGACGACAAGTTCTTCATCTCGATCGAAGCGGGCGACCAGAAGTTCGACCTCGATCGCACCAGGACACTTCTCGAGGCGACAGGCCCGACCCACCTCGAGTTGATCGAGGAGGAGGTCCAGTGATGCGAGTCCTGCTGACCGCGCTGGTGTTCGTGAGCGTAGCCGCCGGCTGCATCGGCGCCGAGAGCGCCGAGCCGCCGATCGTCGGTATTCGCAACATGTACGAGCAGCCTCGGTACGACACGCAGGAACGCAAGCCGTTCTTTGCTGATCAGCGTTCGATGCGTCCGCAGGTCGACGGGACAGTGTCGCGCGAGATGGAGAAAGGCCTCGCCTGGGCGACGGGCCGGACCGCGAGCGATGACGCCTGGCTGATCGAGGTGCCTCCTCAAGTCATCGAACGCAACGGCGGTTCGGAATCCGTCCTCAGCCGAGGCCGGGATCGCTACGACATCTATTGCGCCCCGTGCCACTCGATTGCTGGCGATGGTAAGGGCATGGTCTCGCGACGGGCCACCGCGATCGGAGCCACCGGTCTCATCGCCCCGAGCTTTCACGACGACCGACTGCGGCACATCCCGGATGGTCAGCTTTTCGCAACGATCACCAACGGGGTTCGCAACATGCCGTCCTACGCCCACAACCTGCCGGTCGATGACCGATGGGCCATCGTTCACTACGTCCGCGCGTTGCAGTTGAGTCAGGCGCCTGCCGCTACGCCGGAGAACACGGAGCCACCCCAGTGACGGACGAGAGCAAGAGAGACTATCGAGTCGGAGACGACGCCTTCTGGGCGCGCGCCTGGGTAACCCCCTTGGTGCTGGCGATCGTCGGCGGCCTGGTTGCCGTCGTGACGGCCGACGCGGACAGGCTCGGCTATGCCTACCTCTTCGGTCTGTTCGTAACGACCACATTCATGCTCGGCGGTCTCTTCCTGGTGCTGGTGCAATTCCTGACCGCCTCCCACTGGGGGGTCTCGTCGCGGCGGATCGTCGAAGTCGTCATGTCAGGTGCACCCGTCGTCGCGCTCCTCGCGCTTCCATTCATCGCAGGCGTCGCGCTCGGCAAGGTCAGCATTTACCAGGATTGGCAGAGCGTCGCAGCACACGGTGAGCACGCGGACGAGCATGGAGATTCCGATTCCGCCTCGGACACCGGCGAACACGGGATCTTGGAGCTCGGAACGACCGTGGCCCATGCCCAGGATCAGGGAGACGAGCATGGTGACGAGCAGGGCGATGAGGCGGTGCACGAAGAGGGGCACAGTCATACCGCTCAGGAGGCCGCGCTTCACCACGAGATACTATCGCAGAAGTCCGGCTACCTGAACACGACCGGTTGGGCGGCCCGCGCCATCGGCTATCTGACCGTCTGGTCTCTGCTGGCGCTGGCGTACTTCGGCTGGTCAAGACGACAGGATGACGACCGCGATCCCCGCCACACGGTGCGGATGCAGATTCTATCTCCAGTGTCGCTGATCCTCTTCGCCGCCACGCTCACCTTCGCCGCGTTCGACTGGCTGATGTCTCTGGAGGCGTCCTGGTTTTCGACGATATTCGGTGTGATCATCTTCGCCGGCTCCGCCGTATCGATTTTGGCCGTGACGATTCTCATCGGTCTGAGTCTCTACAATCGCGGATTGGTGGGGAAGGCGATCAACCCGGAGCACTTCCACGACCTGGCCAAGCTGATGTTTGGCTTCATCTGCTTTTGGACCTACGTCCAGTTTTCGCAGTGGATGCTGATCTGGTACGCGGGCATTCCGGAGGAAGCCACCTGGTTTCACAAGCGCTGGGAGGGCGGTTGGCAGTTCGTGAGCTACCTGCTGATTTTCGGCCACTTCGTTGCGCCGTTCCTGTTGCTGATCTCGCGAGTGCAGAAGCGAGCACTTCGCTGGCTCCAGGTGATGTGTTTCTGGGTCATCCTCATGCACGTCGTCGACATCTACTGGTTCGTTCTGCCGCAGGCGGGCGGCTTTCAGATTCAGCTGGCAGACCTGGGCGCACTGTTTTTCGTGGGAGGCATCTTCTTCGCGTATGTCTTCTGGCAACTCGGGAGAGTTCCCTTGTTGCCGATCGGCGATCCACGGCTTCAACGGAGCCTTCACCATCACCAAACACACTGAGCGTGCACGGATGAGTACGAAGCACAGAACACGACTTGCATCCCTCCGCGTCCTTTCGGCCCTTGCGGTCCTGATGGCGTGCGGGACCGGCTGTGGCGAGGCAGATTCAGCCAGGGCGCCGTCGCCGGACGATGAGTACGATATCGTCTCGAGAAGTCAGGAAGCAGCGCTCGAAGGTGGAACGATGCCAATCGATCAAGCGATGGCCCAGTACACCGCGAAGCCGCGCTCCGAATTCCCGGCCCTGACTCCGCAGCCTTCCGAGGACCAGTCCGCGCTCACGGGCTGGTCGTTCAAGGGAGCCGTCGCAGTGGCTCCTGGAGAAGTGACGATGCCGCCGGAGTGCACAGGGGCCGCCAATCCGATGGGGTGTTGGGGACAAAAGCTGACCAACACCAAGGGGTGCCTCGCGTGTCACTCGGCCGACGGCGTGAAGCAGCAACCGTGCCCGAATTGGAAGGGCCTCTTCGGCGAGCAGCGGCTGCTGGTCAGTGGCGAGACGGTAGTTGCCGATGAGGCGTACCTCACCAACTCGATCTTGAACTCCTGGGATCAGGTCGTTCAGGGCTACGGCAAGACGATGCCTCCCTACAGTTTCCCCGAGAAGGAAGTCGAAGCGCTAGTTGCCTACCTCAAATCACTAGGGGAGGGAGGATGATGCTCAACCTTCGAATCAGTCCGGCGGTCGGCTTTGTGGTGTCGACCTGCTTCGCTCTGCTCGCATGCGAGGGCCCGAAGCCCGACACAGCGAGCTTGGAATACAGCACGGATCTCTACGACGGTTGCGTGCAGTGCCACGGCGCAAGGGGCGAAGGCAATCAAGACCTTGGAGCACCGGCCATCGCGGGCCTGCAGCGTTGGTACGTCAAAGCGCAGGTCCGGAAATTCAAGAGGAGTCAGCGTGGTTGGCACGCAGACGACGCGGCCGGCAAGCGGATGCAGCCCATGGCGCAGACCCTAAATACGGATCAGAAGGTGGATCTCATCTCGGCGTATGTGGCAAGCATGCCTCGGACGAACCCCGCGCCGACCCTCGAGGGCGGCAATCCCGCGACCGGCAAGATCTACTTCGCGACCTGTGTGCAGTGCCACGGGGCCGACGCGCGCGGAAACATCGACGAATTTGGGGCGCCTCTGGCCGGAGCGAGCGACTGGTACTTGCTCAGGCAACTCCAGAACTTCAAGGCTGGCGTGCGAGGCACGCACCCGGACGACGTGATGGGTGCCAAGATGCGACCGTTTTCCATGACGTTGCCGACCGAACAGGCGATGAAAGACGTCATCGCGTACATTGGAACGCTGTCCGAATAACTGGCGAGGGTTTGATACATGGCTGGTAAAACGAGGGATCCCGACCACGAGGCTTTTTTTTGGTGGAAGTGGACCATGATTGGCGCTCTCATCTACGTCGGTGTCGTCTTTGCTTTCATACTGAACTGAACGTGTAGAGGGCCGAATGCTTCAGGGAATTTACGAGTTCATCAAAGGAATCTTCGAGCCGCTCGGTGACTACCTCATCGGCTCGGCGGTGCCCGTCGGGTCTTCGTTCGCCGGAGACATCGACTCGCTCATCGCATTGGTGGCGGTGTTCGTCGGATTCTGGGCACTTCTCGCCTATGCGG
>JBAVOF010000292.1:0-1785 GCA_049691835.1 Polyangiales bacterium | reverse complement strand
CACCACGGGAGGCTGCCTCGACGGGCTCCACCCAGATCGACCGAACGAAAACCAAGGGGCCGAGTCGACGCTCTCGTTCTTGCTCGCGCTCACCGGGATGGGCGCGCTCGACTCCGAGAAGCAACTGCGCGACGAGAACGCTCGCTTCCTTCCAACCGGCGGAAGCTCCGCGTGACGTCGCCTTCGCTCGACGCCATGGCTGCGCTCCGCGTGGCGGTGCTCGCCCCGATCTCTTGGCGCGTCCCTCCCCGCCACTACGGACCTTGGGAGCAATTCGTCTCTCTCTTGACGGAGGGCCTGGTGCGGCGGGGACTCGACGTCACCCTCTTTGCCACCGCTGACTCGATCACCAGGGCTCGGCTCGTCGGGATCGCCCCACGTGGATACTCCGACGACGTGACCATCGACGTGAAGGTCTGGGAGTGCCTCCATATTTCCGCTGTATTCGAGCGCGCCGCCGAGTTCGACCTCATCCACAATAGCTTCGACTTCTTGCCGCTCGCCTTCTCCGGCTTGGTCGACACTCCGGTCGTCACCACTATCCACGGTTTTTCATCCGAGCGAATCCTCCCCGTCTATCAAAAGTACAACGCGCGCACCCACTACGTCGCGATCAGCGATGCCGATCGACACCCTTCACTCGAATACGCGGCCACCATTCACCATGGTATCGACATGAGCGCCTTCTCGATCGGCAGCGGCCCGCGCGACTATCTTCTGTTCTTCGGCCGTATTCATCCGGACAAGGGCACGGAGGAGGCCATTCTCGTCGCCCGGCGCGCAGGTCTGCCGCTCGTGATCGCCGGCATCGTCCAGGATAGAGGCTACTTCGAGCGCGCGGTCGAGCCTCACGTCGACGGCGCGAGGGTACGGTTCGTCGGCGCGGTCGGGCCCGAGGGGAAGAGCGAGCTCCTCGGCGGCGCGCGCGCCCTGCTCCATCTCGTGAGCTTCGACGAGCCGTTCGGGTTCAGCGTGGTCGAGGCGATGGCCTGCGGGACCCCGGTGATCGCCAGCCGACGCGGATCAATGCCCGAAATCATCGCGAACGGCGTGAACGGCCGTCTGGTCGACTCGACCGCCGAGGCCGTGGAAGCCGTAGCCGGAATCGCTGAATTCGACGCGGAGGGCGTACGCGCGTCGGTCGAGCGCCGCTTCGACAAGGACCGGATGGTCGACGAGTACATCGCGGTCTACCAGCGAATCCTGGGCGCCTCCGCGTCAGAGAGCCCCGCGTGAGCGCCGACGTTCGCTCGACCCGGTACGCGCCCTTTCGGCTCGGCGTGAACTACTGGCCGGCTCGGACGGCGATGGGCTGGTGGACCGCATTCGACCCGGGGGAGGTTGCGGCGGACTTCAGTCGCATCGCAGGGTGCGGATTCGACTCAGTCCGCATCTTCCTCACCTGGGAGGACTTCCAACCAAGGCCTTCACGCGTCGACTCGACGATGCTCGATCGCCTCGTAACGGCCCTGGACCAAGCGCGCAGCGCCGGACTTTCGGTCATGCCTACGCTCTTCACGGGTCACATGAGCGGCGTGAACTGGATCCCTTCGTGGGCTCTCGGCAAAGGGGCGGGCGACGATCGATTCCGCGTCGTCTCCGGAGGCCGAGTCGCGCCGTCGCGCCTGGCGAACTGGTACTCTGACGCGTCCATCGTTCGGGCGCAGTCATCGCTCGCACGTGAGGCCGCCGGCGCGCTCGCAGGGCATCCAGCTCTGTGGGCATGGGATCTCGGAAACGAAAACTCGAACTGCGCAGTCCCCCCGGACAAAGGCTCCGCCCGCG
>JBAVOF010000291.1:0-4366 GCA_049691835.1 Polyangiales bacterium | reverse complement strand
CTTCTTCACACCGAGCATGATGCCCGAGGTGAGCATGCCGATCACGCCAGCACTGCCGATCCCGGCGCCGAGGGGAACGAGGACGTCGCCCGCGTTGTTGCAGACGAAATCCGTGTTGTCGTAATAGTTATCGAAGTACGTGCATTGAGAAGCACCGATGGACGCGAGGATGATGCCGAGCGCAAAGACCCCACTGGTGGAAATGAGCGCGACGCGGGTGCGCCGAATGCTCGCGTTCAACTCGTCGAGGTCGGACCGAAAGTAGACCTGGCTCGCCGAGGTTTGATTGGGGGCCGTCATGATGATCTCGGCCGATGCAGGGTTCCCGGCTTGCACCTGCGGCGAGCTCCCCTCCTGAGCGGTCGCAGTGCTCACAGTCAGGCACAACAAACCGAAAGTTGCGGCGAAAGTCGATCGATGCATGGGCGAAACCTACACGGGCTCCGCGAATTCTTCAACGCGAGACGAAAACCCGCTCACTCGGCAGGAGCGCGAAGCGCGTCCGAGAGGAAGTCCATCAGCAGTCGAACCCGCTCGGGGAGTTGCCGGGTGGAGTACACCAGATGCACCGGCGCCGACGGGAGGAACCAGTCCGGAAAGATGTGGACGAGTCGCCCCGCTTTTTCGCCCTCCGCAACGTGGAGCTCCGGCATGAGCCCGATGCCCTGCCCCGCAGCGACGAGATCGAGCATGGCGGCGTAGTCGTCGACATTGACGCGGCCGGAAACCGTGAGCTCCACGGCCTCGTGATCCTCGCCGCTACCCTTCTCGAGTCGGATGACCTGGGTTTGCCCGCGCTTGCGGTAGAGCACGAACGGGTACTCCTGCAGCCCGGTAATGTCGTCGCAGTCGATCGCGAGCTCGGGATGCGCGGCCAGCCATAAGTCCGAGGGCAGAAGCTTGCGCGCGATCAAGCTCGGGTCGGTGACTATCCCCGCGCGCAAAGCGAGGTCGATACCTTCCTGCACGAGGTCGACGAAGCGATTGGTCAGGACCAAGTCCACGGCGATGTCCGGATACCGCGAAAGAAAACGGACGAGAGGCTGAATCAAAACCATGCGGCCCAGGTCGCTTGGCGCCGTGATGCGGATGGTGCCGCGCGGCTGCGTCGTGCTCTGCTCGATGCTGGTTACGGCGCGGTCGAGCGCATCGATGGCATCGACCACCGAGTCGTAGAATCGGCTTCCCTCGGGCGTGGGTGTGAGGCGCCGGGAGTCCCGGTGCACCAGCTTCGTGTCGAGCTGCTCCTCGAGGCGCGCAAGGCGGCGGCTCACCGTGGACTTCGGCACCCCGAGCTGCCTGGCCGCCGCGGCGAGGCTATTTCGCCGCATCACCTCGACAAAAGTTGCGATATTGTCTTTGTCTGGCGCCATGTAGGCGAAGTGTTGCGTTTTCGCAACGCTGCGTCAATTGTATGCGGTCTGCCAGAGGCCATCCCTCGTTATTAGAGTCGACTCGTGGTCAACCCGCAAAAGAGACGTTCGCTGCACGGCGTATTTCCGCCGGGGCCCGAGCACTGGGTCGGTGACGGCTTCTATGTGAAGACCGTCTTTTGGCCTCAGCTCGATGCGCAGATGCTGAGCCCCTTTCTGCTCTTGGACCACGCCGCACGAAGGCGCTTTGATGCCTCGCCGTGGCGGCGCGGTGTCGGCGAGCATCCGCACCGGGGTTTTGAGACGGTGACCTTCGCGTACGCCGGTGAGATCGAGCACCGCGACTCGGCGGGAGGCGGGGGCCGAATCGGACCCGGCGACGTGCAGTGGATGACCGCGGCCTCGGGCGTGGTGCATGAGGAAAAGCACTCGCAGGCATTCTCCGAGCGGGGCGGCGACTTCGAAATGGCGCAGCTCTGGGTGAACCTGCCCGCCGAGATGAAGATGAGCAAGCCCCGGTACCAATCGCTCCTCGATCGCGAATTTCCCCGCTTGCGGCTCGGTTCGGCAGAAGCGCGTTTGGTGGCAGGCACGCTCGGCGGCAAGACGGGACCAGCGCTGACGCACACACCCATCACTACACTCGACGTTCGATTCCACGAGGACGGCACATCGGCGCTGCAGTTCCCCACCGGCTGGACGACCCTGGTCTTCCCGCTCGAAGGAAACCTGACCGCAGGACCGGGCGCAGAGCCGATACCGGCGCGGCATTTTGGAGTGTTCGCCCGTGATGATGACGGGGTGGTGCAGCTCCACGCGCAGCAGGGCGCGCGCGTCCTGGTGCTCGCCGGCGAGCCCATCGACGAGCCGGTTGTGGCCTACGGGCCCTTCGTCATGAATACCGCAGAACAGATCAGCCAGGCCTTCCGCGACTACCAGAGCGGCAAGATGGGCCACCTACTTTGAAGCATTGAAAGGCAAGCATGGGAAAGCTCATCGACGGCGTGTGGCACGACATTTGGTACGACACGAAGAGCACGGGTGGGAAGTTCGTGCGAAGCAACGCCAGATTCCGAAACTGGGTCACAGCCGACGGCAAACATGCGCCGAGCGGCAAGGCGTACAAAGCCGAGGCCGGGCGATACCATCTGTACGTCTCGTACGCGTGCCCGTGGGCGCACCGCACGTTGATTTTCCGCAAGCTCAAGGGGCTGCAGGACATGATCGGCCTGTCGGTGGTCAACCACTTCATGGGCGGCCAGGGCTGGACGTTCCGCGAGGGCGACGGCGTGATCCCCGACCCTCTACTCCACGCCGAGTTCTTGCATCAGGTCTACACCGCGGCCGAGCCCAGGCTAACCGGGCGGGTGACCGTGCCGGTGCTCTGGGACACGAAGACACGGACGATCGTCAACAACGAATCCTCGGAGATCATTCGCATGTTCAATGGTGCGTTTGATCATCTCGGCGCCAAACCCGGCGACTTCTACCCCGAGGCGCTTCGCGCGGAGATCGATCGTGTGAACGAACGGGTGTACGAGACACTGAACAACGGGGTCTACAAGTGTGGCTTCGCCACCACGCAGGAGGCGTATGAAGAGGCGCTGGTCGCTCTGTTCGACACGCTGGACTGGTTGGAGGAGCGCCTCTCGACGCAGCGCTATCTGGTCGGAGACCAGATCACGGAAGCCGATTGGCGCCTGTTCACGACGCTCGTGCGCTTCGATTCGGTGTACGTGGGCCACTTCAAAACCAACCTCCGCCGCATCATCGACTACCCCAACCTCTGGGCGTATACGCGCGAACTCTACCAGGTGCCGGGGATCCGAGGCACGGTCAACATGCACCACATCAAGCAGCACTACTACCGGAGCCACCAGACCATTAATCCCAGCGGAATCGTCCCGATGGGCCCCGCGATCGACTTCGAAGAGCCCCATGGCCGGGAGGCGATGCTCGACTCGCTCGTCGACGCCGCACAATGAACCTACGGCATTGGCGCCACAGATGAGCTAGGCTCCCGCTCGGTTCGACCCAAAGCCACGGAGCTCCATGCCAACGACATTCATGACGATCCGCATCGGGCCCCTCTTGCCGATCGCTGCCCTGCTCTGCTCGGCATCGGCCATGGGATGCAACCGCGCTGTCACGCTTCCGCCGATCGTCGAAGACCCAGGGGCGCAGGAGATTCCCGGCAAGTTCGTTTGGCACAACCTCGTGACCCGCGACAGTGAAGCCGCGCGTAAGTTTTACGGCGGCCTCTTCGGCTGGGACTTCGAGCTCAAGGACGGCGGCCGGTACAGCGTCATCCGCTACCAGGGACAGAACCTCGGCGGCATTCTCGACGCCAGCAAAGATGGCAACCTTCCCAAGTCGGGACGCTGGCTGAGCGCGATCTCGGTCTCTAACCTCGATGCATCGTTGGCGGCTCTCAGCAAGGCCGGTGGCAAGCAAATTGAAGCGCCGATCACCGTGTCCGGGGTGGGCACGGTGGTCGCTGTCGAGGATGCAGACGGTGCGCTGCTCCATCTCCTGTCGCCGGAGCGCGGCGATCCGCCCGATGTCGAGCCGGCGCTCAACACTTGGCTCTGGAACGAGCTCCTCGCGAACCATGCGGACCGTGCGTTGGCGTTTTACGAAGCGGCGTTCGGTTACCGCTCCGAGCCTCCAAAGAAAGACCCGGACTCGGACTATCGCGTCTTGTGGAGCGGAGGCGAGCCGCGCGCGGGAATCATGAAGAACCCATTCGAAAAGACCCGTTCGGTCTGGATTCCGTACGTTCGCGTCGAAGACCCCGCGGCGCTCGCCGAGCGCGTCCCCGCGCTCGGAGGCCGAGTCATCGTCGCTCCGCATCCCGACGTGCGTGCTGGCACCCTGGCCCTGGTCGTCGACCCTACTGGCGCGCCCATCGCACTTCAGAAATGGTCGCCCGAAGAAGGAGTGAGGCCATGAAGCGAATTGTCCAGAGGGTCGTGCTTCTCACCGTGGCGGTC
>JBAVOF010000290.1:0-12900 GCA_049691835.1 Polyangiales bacterium | reverse complement strand
GCGTCAATCAAGCCCAGGCTTGGGCCGACTGCACAGAAGCCGTCAACTAGTCGTGTTCTACAACCCTGCCCGGGAGGCGATCAGGTCGATCGCCTTCTTGGGGTGGGGCTCGCCAGTTGCGCCGAGTAGCACGACGACGCGAGAGACCCCGAGGTTTTCCAGCTCCGGCAATGCGTCGGGACGCTTCGCGATTCGCCAGTTCGTCGTGATGTCGATCGACTCGAAGGGCCGTTCCGCCTGGGCGGCCATCTTTCTCAGCGTTGCGATCTTCGCACTGAGCTCGCTCTGAGAGTCGCTCGGCGCATACCAACCTTGTGCCGCGTTGACGACGCGCTGCAGCGTCTTGGTCGTAGCGCCGCCGATCAGGATCGGCGGGTGCGGCTTCTGTGCAGGGGTCGGATGGCTCATGAAACCGTGCCAGGAAAGAAACTCGCTCTGGTGCTCGACGACCTCTCCGGTCCAGACTTTCTTCACCGCTTCGAGGTAGTCGTCGAAGCGAGCGCCGCGTCGCTCGAAGGGCGTTCCCATGGCCTGATACTCCTCGGCAAGCCAGCCGATTCCGAGGCCTAGCGTCAAGCGTCCGCCGCTGAGCACATCGAGCGAGGCAACCTGCTTGGCGAAGAGCAGCGGGTTGGCTTGTGGAAAGATGTTGACCCCCGTCCCCAAGCGGATGGTCTTGGTCGCGGCCGCCACGTGTGCGAGCGAGATCAAGGGGTCGAGGAACCAGGCTTGGGGCGGGATTGGCATTTTCCCGGTGCGGTCGTACGGGTACTTCGATTCGTAGTCCGTCGGCACGATGACGTGCTCGAACGTCCAGACCGATTCGATGCCAGCGGCTTCGGCGTGCTGGGCGACCTCGATCATGTTCGTCGCCGTGGCCTCGCCACCGACGTTGATGGAAACGATTCCGATCTTCACCGTCACGTCGTACAGCGTGAAGCCCTCGGTGTCGATACCGGGACTCGGCTTTTGCGGTGGTGCGCCGTCGCCGAGCGCGACCAGCGCGACGCCCCGTTAATGACTTCCGCCTGCATGATCATGGTGTTACGTTGGGACCTTGGTGCTTTGCGGCAGCGCGCATGGCAGCCTAAAAGAAGCGAGCAGTCATGGTCAGCCCGGAAGAGATCGATTTGAGTGAGCTCCGGCGCCAACTAGAGGAGCGCCTTCGAGGAGCGGAGCCGGCGGGGTACGTTCCTGGCAAGGGCATCCTCCGTTGCGCGGTCGTCGAGATCCTGGGTTGCTCCGAGATGGAGGCTGAGCAGCTCGTCGACACGCTCGAAGGACGAAACCTGATTCGGTACCAGGGCCACAGTAGAGACGAGGTCGACGACCTCGAAAGCCACTGGCAGCTCACCGACGAGTAGCCGATCTGGATCCATGTCGAATGCGCCACCGCGCGCAGCGTCCCCTGTGCCAGTGGCTCCCCAGGGGGCGTCGCTAGGCCTTGGCAGGATCTTCGATCACTCCGCGGGAGCTCTCGCCTCGAACCGCGCAAGCAGGCGCTGGTCCGCAAAGAGTAGGAGTTTCGCGCCGTGAATCTCGTACCGGGTCGTAGAGCCGATCGCGATGAAAAGCTCCTGCTCTTGGTCCATGCCTTCGGGGCAAGCCATGCGGGTCGCACCGACCGCACCGAAGGTGAGCGACGAGCCAGATGTTTCGTAAGATCCGAAGAAGCGATTACAACCGCCGAAACCGTACGCGCTCGCCTTCTTCGAGTTGAGCTCGAGATATGGGGCTTTGTCGTTCACCTGAACGTCGATCGTCTTGCCATTGAGCTCGAGTAACGCCCAAGTGGTGTCTTCGAGGGTAACGGGTTGCATGGTTCCACAAGTCTCCCGAGGCCAAGTTCGAACGAAGCGCTCCACGATCAGAGCGGTTTCTTTGCCCCGGCTGTCGACTTTGGGGCGCAGGTCCAAGCGGCCTTCCACCGTGACGAGCAAGGGCGACCCGGGGGCAATCTTCGCCTTCCCATACGCCCGCTCCAGTGCCGCGTTGTCTCCCTCGGTGGCGACGGGCCATCGCTCGCGTGTTGCGCAGTCCTCGAAGGTCCCAGCATCGGCCATGTAAGCGTACATCCCGTCGAGGCTCATCGTGCCCGATGGCGTTGGTGCCGGCCGCTTTTCGTCGGCGGCCGTGGAGCTATCCTTGCCCTTCTTGCAGCCCGACACCGAGAGCGCTGCCAGGAGCGCGCTGATCGCGAGGGCCGTACTGATCCGTGTCGCTCTCATCTGGCGGGATTTACCATCAAGATGGGAAGACGCTAAGCGTTTTTGGCCCGGAGCGTCATGAATAGCTCGTCGGTCGCGCTGATCAGCCGGAGAACGGGATTCGTTCCCGGAGCTTCTTTGCGCGCTCCCGGGCCAACGGGATCTTCGGTGATTCTGGATGGTCGAGCCGCAGTTGATAGGTGCCGGCACCCGTGGGCTCAATGGCTCGAATGCGATCGAAGCGAACGATGAATCCTCGATGTGACCGGAAGAACGCATCGGGGTCGACCTCGCCCTCCAGGTTTGCGAGGGTCTTGTCGATCGCGAACCGATCCTGGTCGGTGACGGCCCAGACGAGCTCGTCTTTCACCTCGAAGTAGATCACGTCGCTGAGCTCCAGTACCACGTAAGCATCTTTTCGGCGCACGGCGATCCGTTCGAGGCGATCCTGGTTGTCCGCAGCTTTCGACGACTCGGCCCGAACGCGTTCTACCGCCTGGCGAAGTCTTTCGAGCCGAACCGGTTTGAGCAGATAGTCCGCGACGCGTGCTTCGAACCCACGCAACGCGCCTTCATCGTGCGCGGATACGATGATCACCTTGAGGTTCGGGTTGTGGGCCATCAGCGTCTCCGCAAGCGCGACGCCGTCGGGGCCAGGCATCCGGAGATCCAGAAACGCGACGTCGGGCTGCTCGTCAAGACAGAGCCTTTGTGCCTCAGGTGCATTGCGCGCTTCTCCGACGACCTCAACGTCGTCACACTGACCCAGCATGAACCGAAGCTCGTCACGAGCCAGGGGCTCGTCATCGACGACGATTGCTCGAATACTCATGCCTGCTCTCCAATCCCTTCGACCGGCTTTGGCAGCTCCACCGTGACTAGAGTACCGCGTTCCATGGACGAAAGCCGCAGTGTTGCTCTGCCGCCGTATTGCTGGTCAAGCCGCGTTCGGAGCATCTGAAGTGCCAGCCCGGAACCCTTGGTTGGCAGTCCGTGAGGCGGCCCGTCCGCTTCATCCTCCACCTCGATGCGGAGCCTGTCACCCAGATCAGACGCGCGGATTGTGATCTTGCCCAGTCCTTGCTTTGGGGTAATTCCGTGTTTGACCGCGTTCTCGACGATCGGCTGCAAGAGCAGTGCGGGTACCCGAGCATCTCGCACACTCCGGTCGATCGAGGTGAGAACGGCCAGCCGTTCGTCTCCGAGTCTGGCCTTCTCGATGGCCAGGTAAGCACAGGCGTGGTCGACTTCATTGATGACGGATGCGTCGTGAGGGTGATGCAATAGATACCGGTAGAGGTCGGCGAGATCGGATACCAGCGCCCGAGCTCGCTCCGGATCACGCCGAATGGTTGCACGAAGCGCGTTGAGCGCGTTGAAGAGGAAGTGGGGCTCGAGACGGCTACGCAACGCCGTCAATGAAAGGGCATCGGCGGCCGCCTGCGCTTCCACGAGCGCGACCGCTTGTTCCTGTCGCGAGATCACGACCAAGGCGACGTTGACGAAAAGGGCGACGCCAGCGGCCACGCCGGCGAGCTGCGCGGCGAGCGATGGCAGCGCTTCGACCGGGTTCGAGCCCGAAAAGGCGATGCCCGCGCTGGTGACCGTCAGGCCCGGGAGTTGCACCAATGCGGCGGTAGCAAACACCCTCCAACCGACGAACATGCGTTCGCGCCGCACCAGCAATCGACCCGCGAGCCAGCCGTCGAGGACAGAGGTGATGATCGCCCAGGGGAGCTCGGCGGGGACCACCCGCAGCACGTAGAATCCACCGCCGAGCAGTCCGGCGAATGCACCGGCCCGAGGACCGCCCAAGATCCCGGCGATCATGATCCCGACCGCACGCAGGTTCAGGTGATGGCCGAGCCAGTCGAAGCCCATCGTCGAGCCCCACAACGACAGAAGCACGCCAAAGACCATGGCGACCCCGCTGTCTCGGGGCCGACCAACACCGAGTAAGCGATTGCGTAAGGGCGGCACGAGCACGCCGAGAAGGCCGGCAGTCGCGATGAGGCTGAGCTTCTCGAAAAGCTCCGGTATCAGGAGCCGAATGTCCACGGCCGAAGCCTAGCAGCGTTTGTAGCCCGTCGCGTGGTCGGCGATCCGGAGCTGCGCTATCGTCGCCGCGATGATGCGTCGGCTCTGGTGGGTGTCGTTTTGGCTGCTGGTGCTGGGTTGCGACGAGAGCATCACGCCCAAGCAGATCAACGAGCCCTGCACCCGGACCTCCCAGTGCGTCCTCGGCCTCTCCTGTCTTGCTGGCGTGTGCACGGCGCCGAACGACGGCGGAGTTGATGGCGGCACGGACGGGGGAACGGACGCCGCGGTGGCTACGGGTCTCTGACGATCAGGGGGCCTGGTGCTCCTCCAGGAGATTGCCTCCTTGATTGATGTATTCGAAGCCTCCCTTGATGACGAAGACCGACCCATTGTCAGCGCGGATCGTCACGTCGACTAGACCGGGACTCGAACGTCGAGGCGTGACGGCGAGTAGGCCTTTGTCACTTTGAATCGAAACTTGCGGGGATTGAAGCTGCCCGAAGTAGACTGCATATCCGATGTCCAATCGAATGCTCTGACCGACCACCCGGACTGTCTTGCCCCCCTGAAGTCCTCCGAAATCCGGATCCAGCTCTTGGAAAGCCATCTCGGCACGCTGCTGCTGACAGGCCGCGAGCGCGAGCACTGCGCCGATGATCACTCCCAGGATGCCCCCCAGATTTTTCATCCCACGCCCACCAAGGTACCACGTTGGTACTTGGAAGGCATGCTTGACATCATGCGGCGCCAGTTCGCACACTCCGGCTGACAAAAGGGTGCAGTGACCAAGCAGAACCTCCTCGTCGTCGATGCCGATCCTCGTAGTCTCCGGGTGCTCGAGGTGAGCCTCCGGAACGCCGGCTACAACGTGGCTGGCTGTCCCAGTGTGGGGAAGGCGTTCGAGATACTTCATGCCAACAAGCCCGACCTGATCCTCTCGGATACATCGTTCAGCGACATGAACGGCTTCGCGTTCGTCGAGCAACTCCGGCAGAACTCTGAATGGTCGGAGATCCCGTTCATGTTCCTCTCGAGCGACGGGTCGATCGAGAGCAAGATTCGCGGGTTGGAGCTCGGCGTCGAGGATTACCTCACGAAGCCCATCTACATTCGCGAGGTGGTCGCCCGAGTTGGCATCGAGCTCGCCCGTCAGGCGCGCGCCGGACTCGCGCACAAGAGCAGCGATTCCAGGACCCGTTTCAGCGGCCTGCTTTCCGAGATGAGTGTCGTAGATCTGCTGCAGACCATCGACGTCAGCCGAAAATCCGGGGTCCTCACCCTGGTCGCCATCGACGGGCAGGAGGGCATGATCTCCTTCGACTCTGGCGCGGTGATCAACGCCACCGTGGAGGACTTGGTCGGCGAAGATGCGGTCTATCGCCAATTGCTCTGGCGCGACGGCACCTTCGATTTGGAGTTCCGGCGTGTGAGCTTGAGCGAGCGCACCGTCCACAGGACCACACAGGCGCTCCTGATGGAAGGGATGCGACGGCTCGACGAGTGGAGCCGTTTGTCCGAGCTCCTTCCGTCCTTCGAAGCGGTGCTCGAGGTCGACGCCGAGATGCTTCGTGAGCGGCTGCGGGACATGCCCGACGAGCAGAACGAGATGGTGCGGCTCATCGACGGGCGGCGGCCGGTCGCCGAGGTCCTTCGCGCGCACGGCGGAGACCACGTCGAGGCGCTCCGAAAGATTGTCGACCTGTACTTCGAAGGGACGGTGCGCGAAGTTGGTCTAACCCAGGACAGCATTCCCGTCTTGACCGAGGTTTCCGTTCGGTCCTCCGCCCCGCCCCCAAGGGAGGGAATCCACACGATTCCAGGTCCCGCTGGCTTGCCCCCCGCAGCCGTCTCGGTGCCCGGCGCGCCACGGCTTCCGGCGCTCGATCAGATCCCCACCCCTGTGTCGCTCCCCTCTCCGGCCGCGGAGCCCATCGAAGTGGCCGATGACGAGGTCATCGCCCCGTCCCGTCCGCCGCCCGAGGTCGGACCGTCCACCAAAGGCCGGGCCGAGGCGGAATTGGGGTGGCAGCCGGCGCCACCACCGGCCCCGTCCCGTCGGCGAACGCCCGTGGGATTTCAAGCGGTGCGGCCCGCCAGCGCGATGTCCGCCGGTGGGACCATCCTGAATTGGGCGGGACGTGTTCCTGAAATCGACCGAATTGAAGAGATTTCCGCCCGCGAGACCGTCGAAGTTGGCCGCTGGGACCAGAGCCTCGAGGAGCTTCGCGAAGATCCGGAGGTCGAGGAAGCGATCGTCGCGATCGACTCCGACCCGCCGCCTGGCCCATTCCTGCGCTCGAGACCGCCCGGGGCGCGCACGGAGGCCGGCCCAGCGGTTCCGGGGCTGGAGCCGCCGCGCGAACCCGCGATCGAGTACCACGAACCTCCCGACGCCGATCCACCCCCACTCAAGTACGAGCAGGTGTTCGAGGACGATCTGGCGGCGGTCAGTATTCGTGCGCCGCGCGCCGTACCGCCGAGCTCGATCGTTCCGACGGCTTCGGCGAAGCGACCGATCTGGCCTTGGACCTTGGTGGTCCTGGCGATCTGCGGCACTGTGGCTGCGGTGGCCTATTGGATGGTGCCTCAGAAGCTCGCGGTGTCGGCGCCAGAGCCAGTGACGGCGCCAGTGACAGCGCCAGAGCCAGTGACGCAACCAGCTCCGGATTCCGTGCCCGTGTCAGCGACCGTCCAGGAGGAGCCTGCGGAGGTGACGCCGAGCCCCGATCCGAAGGCGATCTACCCCGAGACCGGTGCGCTCGACACCTACGATGCGCAGCTGGCATTGGCTCGCCGATTGAAGCGCGGCTCGCGGGCTGACGCCGCCTACCGGAGAGCCATCGAGCTCAATCCAGCGGGAAGCCCTGCCTTGGCCGAGCTCGCTCGCTTGATGCTCGCCCGGAACCATACGCGCGAAGCCGCTGAGCTCGCTGAGCGGGCTACTGCCGTCGACCCCACAAACGCGCTCGCTTGGGTCACGCTCGGGGCCGCCCGCCAGGCCAGGGGCGACCAACAAGGCGCACGTCAGGCCTACCAGAACTGCGCAAAGCTTGGGAAGGGTCAGTTCGTCTCGGAATGCCGCGCGATGCTGCGCTGAAAGCGGGTTTCGTGCACTAGTTTCGAGGAAGACCAGGCGTCCTGCTAAGCTGATCCGATGGGGCGGGGGGCCGCGTGAGCGGAGCACGGCGAGTAGGGGTCGCGATCGTTGGCGCTGGCGGATGGGGCAAGAACCACGTTCGCAACTACGCGGCCATCGCGGAGGCGGACCTTCGCTACGTTTGCGATCGTGACGAAGGGATCCGGACCACAATTGCGGCGCTCTATCCGAATGTGAACGTGGTCGCCGATCTGCAGCTCATTCTCGACGATGCAGCGGTCTCTGCGGTCGTGGTGGCCACGCACGCGCCCTCACACTTCGAGATCGCAGAAGCTGTTCTCAGTGCGGGACGCGACGTATTCGTGGAAAAACCACTGTGTCTCTCCGGGCCACAGGCCGCGACGCTCTGCGGGCTTGCCGAGGACGGCGGCCGAATCCTTATGGTTGGGCACCTGCTTCTCTATCATCCCGCGGTCGAACGCCTCAAGCGGCTCATCGACGACGGCGAGCTCGGCAACGTCCTCTACATCTATGCGCAACGAGTCAATCTCGGGGTCGTCCGTCGCGAGGAGAACGCCTGGTGGTCGCTCGCCCCGCACGACATTTCCGTAGCCAACTACCTATTGGGTGCCTCGCCCGAAGCCGTCAGCGCCACGGGTTCCTGCTATCTGCAGTCGGAACGTGGCATCGAAGACGTGGTCTTTGCGACGCTTCACTACCCAGACGGCCGCATGGCGCACATCCACGTGAGCTGGCTCGATCCCCACAAGACGCGAAAGCTCACCGTCGTCGGTGATCGAAAGATGGCGGTTTTCGACGACACCTCCGCCGATCAGAAGCTTGCCGTCTTCGACAAGGGAGTCGAGCCACCGGCGACGCTCACCTACGAAGAAGGGGTTCGGATTCGTACCGGCGACATTCTGATCCCGGCGCTGAAAATGGCGGAGCCGTTGCGCCGTGAGACTCTGGCGTTCCTCGATGCCGTTCGGACGCGGAAAGCGCCCGTAGCAAACGGAGAGTCGGGCCTCGACGTCGTTCGCGCGCTCGAGGGCGGTGCCGCATCACTCGCGCAGGGGGGCGCGCGCATCGAGCTTCCCAGGGGACGTTGATGGGCGCGCCTTTCATTCACGAGACGGCAATCGTCGATGAGGGAGCGCGCGTCGGCTCCGGCACGCGCATCTGGCACTTCACCCACGTATCCAGCGGATCGACGATCGGCACCGACTGCGTTCTGGGCCAGAACGTCTTCGTGGGTCCGGGCGTCCAGATCGGCAACGGCGTGAAGATCCAGAACAACGTGTCGGTGTACGCAGGCGTGACGATCGCCGACGACGTCTTCCTCGGACCGAGTTGCGTGTTCACCAACGTGCTCACGCCCCGCGCGCGGGTCGAACGCAAGAACGAATTCGCACCTACCCCGGTCGGGCGCGGCGTCACAGTTGGCGCCAATGCAACGATCGTATGCGGACACTCCATCGGCGAATACGCGCTGATTGGAGCCGGCGCAGTGGTCACCAAAGACGTTCCCGCACATGCGGTCATGGTTGGTAACCCCGCGCGCCGAACGGCCTGGGCATGCCGTTGCGGAGATGTGCTGCGCGGAGACGGCCTCTGCGCACGATGCGGCGATCGATACGAAGTGACCGGGCAGAGTTGCAGACGGGTGACAAATCGTGAGTGAAGAAGCAATTCCAATGTTGGACGTCGCCGAGCAAAACGAACCACTCATCGATCGGTTGACCAAGAAAGCCTCCGAAGTCATTCGCTCCGGCCACTACATCCTCGGGCCGGAGGTCGAGGCCTTCGAGCGTGAGGTGGGTGCCTACATCGGCGTCGAGCACGCGATCGGAGTTTCAAGCGGGACAGACGCATTGATGGTTGCATTGATGGCGCTTGGGATCGGACGCGGAGATGAGGTGATCACGACACCCTTCTCCTTTTTCGCGACCGCTGGATGCATTGCACGCGTAGGCGCGACGCCGGTCTTCGTCGACATTGAAGCCGATACGTTCAACATCGACGTGGAGCAGGTGGCTGCCGCCATCAGCGAGCGCACCCGAGCGATTCTTCCCGTTCATCTGTTTGGTCAGGCTTGCGACATGCTGGGGCTGTCGGACCTTGCGAAGAAGCACGACCTGCCGATCATCGAGGACGGAGCGCAGGCCATAGGGACGCAGAGTCCGTTGGGTCCGGTCGGCAGTCTCGGCGTATACGGCTGTTTCTCCTTTTTTCCGTCGAAGAACCTCGGAGGCTTCGGCGATGCCGGCCTCGTGACGACCCAGGACTCCGTTCTCGCTGAGAAGGCTCGCATCCTGCGGGCGCATGGGAGCAATCCCAAGTACTACCATCGCGTGATCGGCGGAAACTTCCGCATGGACGCGCTTCAGGCTGCTCTCTTGCGGGTCAAGCTCCCGGAGCTCGCCGAATGGACGGTGCGCCGCCAAGAGAATGCGGCACGGTACGATCTTGCGTTCTCCAGGTTCGACCCGGAGCAACGGCTGTTGCGCCCCCCAGTGCGGCGCTTCGAAGGGCACGTTTACAACCAGTACGTGATTCGCACCACGAGGCGGGACGAGCTGGAAGCACACCTCAAGTCCGCGCGCATCGCCACAGCGGTGTACTATCCCGTTCCGCTGCATCGTCAGGATTGCTTTGCCCATCTCGGGTATCGGGAGGGATCGCTTCCAGTCTCCGAGCAGGCCAGCCGAGAAGTGCTTGCGCTACCTATCTTCGCCGGGTTGGGCGAAGAGCGTCAGAACCGTATCATCGACGCGGCAATTGGCTTCCTGAGCCGATAGAAGTAGCCAGTTGCGCAGCTGCGCCCTAGAGTGCGCAACAGTCCATGAGTGGCCGCTACCATGCACCTTTTGCCGAGCACGGATCGCACGCGATCGATGCCAGCATTGCCGACCGTCTTCTGAGGATCGCGCTCGACAAGGGCGGCGACTACGCTGACCTGTTTTTCGAGTACTCCGTCAGCGGGAGTTATGCCTACGATGAGCAAATTCTAAAATCCGCACGGCGGGCGGTTTCGATGGGCCTTGGCGTTCGTGTCATGAAGGGTGATGCGACCGGCTACGCCTACTGCGAGGATTTCTCGTTCGATGCGATGAAGCAGGCGGCAGAGACCGCTGCGCAGGTTGCAGCAGGCGGGAAGCCAGTGGCTCCAGTCCGTGTGGCCTTGCGCGATTCGCCCAGTCGCTACTCGGTGGCGGTGGAGTCCTTCGACGTGGAGGGCGCTGTGAAAAAAGCGATTCTGGAGCGAGCCGATCGTGCCGCGCGCGCCGCGGACCCGCGCGTGGTTCGTGTGGACGCATCCTTCGGTGAAAGCGTTCGCGAGATTCTCATAGCCAACAGTCTCGGGCACATGGCGCATGACCGGCAGCCCTTGATTCGCTTCGGTATTCAAGTGATTGCGGAAGATCGTGGCAATCGTCAGTCGGGTTCGTCGGGCGGCGGCGGCCGCTTCGGGCTCGAGTACTTCGACGCCAAGACACCGGAATGGCATGCAGAGCAAGCGGTGACGCAAGCATTGGTGATGCTCGATGCGCGCGAGGCACCCGCCGGGGAAATGGACGTGGTCTTGGCACCCGGTGACAGCGGAATCCTCTTGCATGAGGCGGTCGGCCATGGTCTGGAAGCCGACTTCAATCGCAAGAAGACGAGCAACTACTCCGATCGCGTGGGCGAAAACGTTGCGAGCGCGCTGTGCACCGTGGTCGACGACGCGTCATTGCAAGGGTCTCGCGGTTCGATCAACGTCGATGACGAGGGCCAGCTTCCGACGCGATCCGTCCTCATCGAGGGTGGCGTCTTGAAGGCATACATGCAGGATCGTCACAGCGCGGATTTCTTCGGGACGACCTCGGACGGACATGGTCGTCGGCAGAGCTTTCGCTCGCATCCAATGCCGCGGATGACCAACACCATGCTCCTCGGGGGGCAGGACGAGCCGGAGGACATCATCCGCAGTGTGAGCCGAGGGGTGTATGCCAAGAAGTTCGGCGGTGGGCAGGTCGACATTTCCAATGGGGATTTCGTATTCTCCTTGACCGAGGGCTACCTGATAGAAGACGGCAAGGTGACCGCGCCGCTCAAGGGGGTGAACCTCATCGGCAACGGTCCAGACGCGATGCGCAAAGTGGTGATGTTGGGCCACGATTTCGAGGTGTCGGATGGGATCTGGACCTGCGGCAAAGAAGGGCAATCCGTTCCCGTGGGCGTAGGATGCCCAACCATCAAGATCGAGTCGATGACCGTCGGCGGGACCCAGGTGGCAGGCTGATGAGCATGGCGGAGCAGGAGGCCCGAGCGCTCCTCGACCTCGGGCGTTCCGTGGTCGAGCGCACCATCCGCGCTGGTGCCGACGTCGCGGAGGCCGGGGTGCATAGTGGCTCTCATCTCTCGGTGAAGGTTCGCATCGGTGAGCCAGAGCTGGTGGAGGAAGCGGGTTCCCGTGCGCTTGGTTTGAGGGTGATGGTCGGTCAGCACGTCGCGGCGACGTACACGAGCGACCTGAGCGAGACCGGTCTACGGACGCTGATCGAAGACGCGCTCGAGCTCGCGCGACTCAGCGAGGCGGATGAGTTTGCGGGTCCGCCAGACCCGGCGGAGCTCTCCGCATCGTCGCAATGGGCAGACTTGGACACGTTCGATCAGGGCGTCAGCAGGATCTCGGCGGACGAAGCCCTAGACCGCGCGCGTGTCGCTGAGCGTGCGGCGTTCGATTTCGATTCGCGCATCACCAACAGCGAAGGGGCTACGTTCACGCGCGCCCGAGGCACGAGCGCTCTGGTGACCAGCGGAGGGTTCGCAGGCAGTGACCAAGGGACCTATGCCTCGATAGTCGTCAATCCAGTGGCCGATGACGTCGGTGGCAAAAAGCGAAGCGGGTACCACTGGTCGGCGGCCCGGCATTACGCGGACCTCGAAGACAGCCAAGTCGTCGGCCGTGAGGCGGCTCGTCGCACCATCGCTCAGCTCGGTGCCAAGAAGCTTCGGACTCAAGAGCTTCCGGTGATTTTTGACAAGGACGCGGCCCGATCGATTCTTGGCCTATTTGGCGGATGCATTCTAGGTGGCCCCATTTGGCGGAAGACCTCCTATTTGGTCGACCGCGTCGGCACACGAGTGGCGAGCGAGCTGGTCGACATCGTGGACGACCCCTTGTTACCCAAGGCACCCGGCTCCCGTGCTTTCGATGGAGAGGGTTTGCTATCCCGACGCAACGTGGTGGTGGAGAGAGGCGTGCTTCAGACTTACCTGCTCGACAGCTATGGCGCGCGAAAGCTCGGTCTGAAGAGCACCGCTAGCGCGTCCCGCTCACCCGCCGGTGGGATCTCTGCTTCCAGCAGCAATCTGGTCTTGAATGCTAGCTCGCAGTCGCGTGATCAACTCATCGCCGACACCCGGCACGGGCTCTACGTCACCAGCATGATGGGCTTTGGATTCAACGCGGTTACGGGCGACTTCAGCCGTGGTGCCTCCGGGTTCCTAGTCCAAAACGGCGAGCTGGCGCACCCGGTCGCGGAGGTGACTATTTCGCTCAACCTCGAT
>JBAVOF010000289.1:0-13879 GCA_049691835.1 Polyangiales bacterium | reverse complement strand
GGTTGGAATGGGCTGTCGAACCGCAGCACCTCACAGACCCCATCCTCGGGTTCGAAACGCGGAAACCAGCGGCCTCGCTTGACACGCACGCGCACGCCGGGGGGAGGATCGTGAAAAAAGCGAGTGGGATCCCCCGATTCGGCAATCTCAGCATAGAGACCGACGCTCTGGATCGAACGCCGGAGCTCGATCGGATTGAAACCAAACGGAATGGCCGTCGCGCCCACCATCGTGCCGAATACCGCTCGCACCGCGTGATCAAAGGCCGCTGCGGCGCCGATTTGCAGTCGATCGGAGCGCGCCAGGTCGAACATCTCCGGTGTTCGGGCGAAGTCGCGGTCGAGATCCTCCCACCAGAGTCCACGCGGCATCAAGGGAGCAGCCCGCTCGTACGACTCGTGCACAATCCGAGACACCACCGTGGAGTCCTTCATCTGCTGAGCTTAGCCCAGTTGGTTGCCAGCAAAAGGCGCCGCCGCCGGGTTTGGCTGCATCGGTGTCGCAAATCCGACTTGGCGGCCATGGCGCGGCCGTGAGATAAAGGTTGCTCTTCGAGGAGGCCCAGTGTCGAAGACCATAGCAATTTTGACGAGTGGTGGTGATTCGCCGGGCATGAACGCTGCGATTCGGGCGGTGACGATGGTCGCCGTGGCCAAGGGGCATCGTGTTCTCGGGGTGCGGCATGGGTACCGAGGTCTGCTCGAGGGGAAGCTCGCTGCGCTTGGCGCCGACGAGGTCAGCGAAATCCTACGTGAGGGTGGGACGATTCTGCATTCGGCACGCTGCCGGCGATTTCATGATGTCGCCGCCAGGGATGAGGCGCGAGAGGTTCTGACGCAACATGGGGTAGACGGGCTCATCGTCATCGGAGGGAACGGCTCGCTCACCGGGTTGACCCTGTTGAGCAATCCCGATGAAGCAGGCGACTGGCCGGTTCAATGCATTGGGATTCCCGCGTCCATCGACAATGACATCGCGCTGACCGGCCTGGCCATTGGTGTCGACACCGCGATGAACACCATCGTGGAGGCGTGCGACCGGATCGCGGACACGGCTAGTGCGCACGATCGCACCTTCATCATCGAGGTGATGGGCCGAGATTGCGGATACCTCGCCATGACCTCGGCAATCGCCTCGGGCGCCAACATGGTTCTGTTTCCCGAATCCGCACGCACCGAAGAAGAGTTGGTGAGCTCCATCGTGAAGACAATTCTCACAGTGCGTGAACGCCACCGCGAGAACCAGAAAGTGGTCGCGATCAAGGCCGAAGGCGTGCCGACCCCGACCGATCGCTTGAAGTCTCTCGTCGACGCCAAGTTGTCCGAAATGACCGGCCAGCATCGCGACGACGTCGAAACCCGGGTGACCGTGCTCGGCCACGTCGTACGCGGCGGCAGGCCGTCGGCCTTCGATCGACTGCTCGGAAGCCGTCTCGGCAACGTCGCGGTGCGGGCCGTGCTCGACGGCGAGCATCGCAAGATGGTTTCCTGGTTGCCTCCGATGGATCTGCCCGAGGGCGTTGGGAGGCGTTCCGCCGCCGATCCGTACTGCTACCTCGTCGACCTTCCGGCGGTGCTCGAGGCAACGAAACTGCTCTTGGAGGGTCAAAGCCCACTGGCTCGCTGGCGAGCGACCGCGTTCGACGATCTCGAAGACGTTTTTCTGTTATAAAGTAGGAGTGCTTAGACTCTCTTGGGTTTCAGCTCTCGTGTGGGCTTTGGCCGCGCGCGCGTTTGCTCCGTCTGCGTTCGCGCAAGACCAGCCCGTGATCATCACAGAACCCCCAACCGAAGAGCCCCCGCTCGAACAAGGCCCGTCCGAACCCAGCAAGCCAAAGGAGCCGGTAGGGCACCTTCGCGTCGGTGGCGGAATCGGCTTCGGCTTCGGCACCGGCTTCGTCTCGGTTGGGGTTGCGCCTCAGGTATCTTACATCGTCAAGCGCATCGTCGAACCGGGGGTGGCATTGCGCTACCAGTTCTCCAGAGACCGGGTCGTGGAGCCCGAGGTGACCTGGAACACGTTTGGGGCCTCGCTCTTCGTGCGCCTCTATCCGATTCAGCCCCTGTTCTTCTTGGTTGAAGGCGAGGTCATCAACACCGGAGCGAAACAGGCCGGCTTCACCTACGACCGTGAAACGTACGGCAACTTGCTTCTTGGCGGTGGCGTCGTGTTCGGCGTTGGAAGAGGTGCGTTCATGGGTATGTCCCTCAAGATCGCCGTCCTCAGAAACCCCTTCTACCCGGACGCCTTCCCAATCATCTCTGCGGGCGCCGGCTACGCCTTCTAGAGGTGCAAAGCACCGTTTTACGTGGCGCCGTCGAACAGGTCCTGAAACCCGCTCGGATCGTGTCGTCCGAAGACGATGGTCTCCAGGATGCCGATGCCAGTCTTGTCGCCCATCTTGGCACGGACGATGTTGTGGACGTGGATCGTGCAGTACTCATCGGGCTCGACCTCGTCCAAATTCCAGCTCTCGTACCCGATCTCCAACTCGTCGCGCCACACTGCATGACCCCACTCGGGATGCTGATAGCCAATCCCCATCATCTGGAAGCGAAACAGTGGCTCCAACTCGATCGTGAGCTTGGTTCCATCCCGCTTTTCGAACACGAGCTCGGCGGCTTCGGGCCATCGGGTGCCAGTTTTCCACCGAATCGAGTTGCTTGCTGAGGCCATGACTTCCTCGTCGGCTTCCACGACGTCCTTGGGCACTTCTTGGTCGTCGCCGTAGGTCTTGACGATGGACGCCGACAGCTCCTGGGCATGGCCGTCCGGCATCTCGCGCGTGAGAAAGTGCGTGCAGAATCCGTCGAAGTGGATCGGCGACCAAATCCAGTAGACCGCTGGGTCGGTGGTCAACTTGCTCGGGGCGCCGTCTTCGTACTCACCGACCGGGCGCATTCCCCAGGACTTGTCTCGATTGCCAATCACCTCGCTTCGCCTGACTTCGAAGCGCCGCCCCTTGATCGAGAAGAAGCCTGCCCAGGTGCCGTACTGGGTGAAGCGCTGCGTGTCCATGATCAGGCGGCCGCCGTCCCACATGACGTTCTTCGGTTCTTGCACCGGCGGCGCCTTGGCGTGAAAGGTCAGATCACACTCGACCTCGGTCTCGTTCGAATCGATGACCAGGCGGACTTTCCGCATCGGTTCATCAACCTCGACGCGCATCGGCCCGACGGACGTATCCTTGGGGTCGTTCGGCGCTCTTCGCGAGGAGTGAAACGAATGCTGGACTCCGTCCACAGCTACGCTGAAATGCGCATCCTGAACGAATCGGTTGGGATAGCGCCCGAGCCCGGCCTCGAAGAGGAATGTGCCCGCTTTGTCGAAACCGTTGAACCAATAGCGGTCATAGAAGTTCCGGTTGTGCAAACCGGGCTGATTGACCGGAAAGGGGGCTTGATGGATCAGGTAGTCGTCGAAATCGGTAATCATCTCGGGTTCCTCATCGGCGCGGCGTCACCCCGCACTCACGCAAGATCTCTTCGGTGTCCGCACCGCGTTCTCGAGCCGGCGTCGGGTCGGCTGATTTGGTGCGCGAAAAGCGGGGGGCTGCAACGGCGTGCTTGATCCCGCCGATTTCTACGAACGAGCGCCGTGCGACGTGGTGCTCGTGCTCGAACACCTCGGCCGTGGCGAGGACCGGCGCGAAGCAAGCGTCACTCCCCTCGAAGATCTGGCACCATTGGTCCCGCGTTTTTTGACGAAACAGCGCTTCGAGCGTCGGCCGAAGGTCGTTCCACTTCGCGGGGTTCAGGTGCTCGCCCACCGCGGGCGCACTCGCCTGGATGCCGAGCTTCTCGATGAGCTCTTTGTAGAACTGCGGCTCGAGTGATCCGATGGAAATGTATTTGCCATCGCTGGTTTCGTAGACGTCGTAAAAGGCTGCGCCGGAGTCCAAGAGGTTCTCACCGCGTCGATCCGACCAAAACCCCTGCTGCATGCCGGCGTAGATGCTCGCCATCAATGCGGCGACCCCGTCGACCATGGCCGCGTCGACCACTTGCCCCTTGCCGGACCTTTGCGTTTCGAGCAGTGCAGCCACGACACCGAATGCCAGCAACAAACCGCCGCCCCCGAAGTCGCCAACGAGGTTCAGCGGAACCGTGGGTCGCTCGCCCTTGTGGCCGATCGCGTGAAGCGCGCCCGCCAGCGCGATGTAGTTGATATCGTGCCCCGCAAGTTTCGCCCAGGGGCCTTCCTGCCCCCAGCCGGTCATGCGCCCGAACACGAGCCGCGGGTTGATCTCCATGCAAACCTCGGGTCCGATCCCAAGGCGTTCCATGACACCTGGCCGAAAGCCCTCGATCAGGGCATCCGCGGTGGCGACGACTTTGAGCAGTGCATCCTTGTCGTCCGGCTTCTTGAGGTCGAGGGTGATGCTCCTTTTCCCTCGACTCATCACGTCGAAGTTTGCCTGCAGAAACGACGGCTCGGGTCGACCGACCCGAATGACCTCGGCTCCCAGGTCGGCCAGCAACATTCCAGCAAACGGGCAAGGCCCGATGCCTTCGATCTCAACGATTCGAATCTTCTCGAGTGGACCCATCTTCAAAGCTCCGATAGCGCGCGGCGCAAAGTGATTGAGGCGAGGTTTTCGTAGTCGAACTCATTTTCTTCATCGATGATCTCGATCTTCTTCATGTACTGGCCGATTCGGGCCATCTGCATCGAGAAGCGCGTGAGCGCGAGAATGGAATAGTAGCCGAGGTTCGAGGTGTCGAACCTCGTGGCCTCTTTCCACCGTGCGATGGTTTCTCGGTGGCTCGGGAGCCCCTTGAGGCGATCGAGCTCGAGCCCCTCGGAGAAGCATCGGTCGGAGGAGAGCCACCAGGCGAGGTCCTGCACTGGGTCCCCAATGCGCGCCATTTCCCAGTCGATCACCGCGACGCACTTCAGGTCCTGGAAGATTTCGTTGGCCAGGCGCGAATCGCCCCAACAAAGAGCGATTTGCCGTTCTTCTGGCTTGTTCGCTTCGAGATAGTCCAGTGCCGTGGCGATCTCCGGGTGGCGTTCGCGCGGCATGCCCCAGTCGAAGTACTCCTGATAGTAGTGAAGCTGCTGCCGGAGCGGGGTCGCGCCTCGTTTCGGTTCCAGGAGAAAATCAAACCCGAGCCGCTTCCAATCGAGGCTGTGCACCTTGCACATCGCGTCGAAGCCGTTCCACCAGACGGTCTCGCGCCCGGCTTCGGAAAGCTCGTCCGCCATCCACCCCTCTTCGTGCATCGGCGGATTGTCGCTAGGCACCTGTCCGGCGACGCGATCCATGATGTAGAAAGGCACCCCGAGGACGGAGGGATTCGGCTCGAACCAACGAACGCGTGGCACCGGCACGCCCGTGCCCTCGAGTCTTTGCAGAACTCGGCACTGGAGAGCGATGTCATAGGTGGGGAAGACGATGTACTCGGTCGGCTCGAGCCGCGCGACCATTCCTTCCCGGCGTTCCTGCCCATCCTCGACGCAGACCAGGTCGAAGAGGAGTGTGTCGCTCGAAAAGCCGGTTCCGAGCGGGGCCTCCAAGCCCTCGATCTGGATTTCATCTGCCGGAACGGAGATTTTTGGCGCCAGCCAGCCCACGAGTTGCGCCGCGGTTGCGTCTAGGTCCCTTTCGTCGTCTCCGAACGCCATCACTCACCTCGCGCGCGTTTGACTCGGCACGCGACTCTGTCATTTACGTCATTCCGCCGTGGCGGTCGAGTCCGGCCGCCGACGACCCGGCCCGACATGACCACTGCCGCTTTGAACGATCCCTTGACCTTACCCTGCGGGGCGGTTCTTCGGAATCGGATCGCGAAGGCCGCCATGAGCGAGCATCTTGGCTCGCCGAAGCAGTCTCCAACTCGAGGCCTCGCTCGGCTCTATGAGCGCTGGTCTGCGGGCGGCGCCGGGCTCTTGATCACCGGCAACGTGATGATCGACCGGGCTCACCTCGAAGCCGCGAGCAACGTTGCGGTCGGGCCAGACTCGCGTATCGAGCGATTTCGCGACTGGGCCGACGCAGGCACAAGCCACGGCAACCATCTCTGGATGCAACTCAATCATCCTGGACGCCAGACGCCTCGTCACATCAACCCCAACCCTGCTGCACCCTCTGCCGTGGAACCGGTCAATCTCTTTCGACGCGCAAGGGCGTTCGGCAAACCACACGCGATGGAGGAATCAGAAATCGGTCAAGTGATTCGAAGCTTCGCCAGCGCAGCAGCGTTCGCCAAGGCTGCGGGCTTCAGCGGCGTGCAAGTGCATGGAGCGCACGGCTACCTCGTCAGTCAGTTTCTTTCTCCGCTCACGAATCAGAGATCGGACCGCTGGGGGGGCTCACTCGAGAATCGCGCCCGCTTTGCGCGGACGGTGCTCCGTGAAATCCGAAAAGCGGTCGGAGACGGTTTTCCGGTCAGCATCAAGCTCAACTCGGCCGACTTCCAACGCGGAGGTTTCAGCGAAGCCGAGTCGATGCGCGTGCTCGGCATGCTTCAAGAGGACGGGGTCGATCTCGTCGAGATCTCCGGAGGCAGCTACGAATCCCGCGTGATGCTCGACAAGGTCGACAATCGGCGCGAGGCGTTCTTCTTAGAGTACGCCAGGAAGGCCCGAGCTGAGGTCGATATCCCCATGATGGTCACCGGCGGCTTCCGCGCGCGCTCGATCATGCAGGACGCGCTCGCTAGCGGCGCTCTGGACCTGGTCGGCATGGCGCGGCCATTTACGAACAACCCGCACATCGCCCGCGACTTGCTCGAAGGGCGTACCGATCGGGCGGCTGATCCTCCGGTGATGCCCGGCCTGGGCCGTCTGGGCGGCACCTCCGAAGCGATGATGAGCGTGGCGCAGATGGCCCTCCTCGCGAAGGGCAAGAGCCCAACTCTGCGCTTGGGCGGCATCGGGTCGGTGTTCGCGTCCCTCGTTCAGGAAGGCGCCGACCTCCTCAGGCCCAAACGCCCCTGAGCAGTGCAAACTCTTCGCGAAACCTCGGGAAAGCTCGATCGTGCGCTCCGAAGCGGACGCTCAGCGCATCACGGTGGATGTGATCAGGTACACAGCTAGCGTCGCAAGCACGAGCTGGAACCACAACACAAAGCGATCTTTGGAGATTCGGCTCAACAGGTGCTTACCGAAGTACGTTCCGCCAATGACGGCGACGACCAAACCGGCGAGCAACGTCGCATACGGTTTGTAATTGAAGCTCAGTGCCAGGAATGCCGGGATCTTGAGGAGGTGTAGCCAGGTTTGGCACACCGCCTTGGTCGCGATGACCTCCTCGTTATCGAAGTCGTCGCGCAGGAAGAAGGGCGCGAGGAACGGGCCTGTGGCGCCCACGAAGATCGCGAGCAGCCCGGCGGCGAGGCCTAGGACGGCGTACGACCAAACGGGCGGATTGCGAAGCGTCGGCTTGTACCGACGCCAGGCGAGAAAGCACAAGATGAAGACGCCGACCCAGGCCCGGAACCAGGTGAGCCCCAAATCTGCCCAGATGCTGGCGGCGACGGCGACTCCCATGACGGCGGGAAGCATGAACGTGAAAAAGATCGACCAGCGCACGTGCCTGCGAAACGCCCAGGTCCGCGTCCAGTTGGAAGCGAGCTGCACGATACCGTGCAGTGGCACGACCAGGGGAGCGGGGAGCAGGGCCGTCATCACCCCGAGCAGAGTCACGCCGCCGGCAAGGCCGAGAATCGCAGAAACCGTGGCGGTAGCGAAGCACGCGAGCACCAGCACAACGACGATGGCCGTCCCAAACATCCGCCGAGGCTAGCCCAGTCCGGTTACGGCGTCCCGCAACCGGCGCTACTGGTTCTGCCAGGCGACCATGCCGCCGCGCATGGACGCGATTCGCTTGAAACCGAGCTTCTCGAGCTCGAGCGCGACGCGCCCCGACCGGCGACCGGAGCGGCAGATCGTGATGACCGGCTCTTCCTTGTCCCAGGACTTCGACGCTTGGTCGACCGTTCCCATCGGAATCACCTCGACGCCGTCGATCTTTCCGTCGGCTTCGGCTTCATCGAATTCCCGAACGTCGACCATTCGAATCGCGCCCTTGTTCTCGGCGACCCAGCCGATCGTCACCTCGGGAATGCCCTCTCGGGACCGCTCGATGGCGGCCCAGCCGCGTTCGGGCAGCGGGTCCCCCGACATCGAGGAGGGAGGAACGATTCCGCAATGCAGATTCGCTGGCACTGCGATGTCGATTTTCTTCGGCGCTGGCAGATTGAGGTTGTTCATGATCTCGGCAAACTCCGCTTCGGTCTTTCCATCGCCGACGCGCGGATTCAGTCGCTTTTCCTCTCCGACAGTCGTGAACGTGAAGCCACGGTAGTCATGACCGGGCCAGATGATCGTGTCGTCGGGGAGCGTAAAAATTTTATCATGGATCGAACGATAGAGCCGCTCCGGGCTGCCTTGCTGAAAGTCAGTCCGGCCGGTACCACGGATGAAGAGCGCATCCCCCGTGAACGCATGCCGGTGATCCGCGGTGACGTACGTCACGCAGCCGTCCGTGTGCCCAGGCGTGGCGCGAACCTGGACCTCCAGCGCGCCGAACTTCAGCCGGCTTCCATCATCGACCAGGACATCGGCACCTTCGGCACCCGCGTGGGCCCCTACGACCGCCTTGCTACCCAAGCGCTTGCGCAAGAGCCCAGAGCCGGTGATGTGATCGGCATGCGCGTGCGTGTCCAGGGTGTACACGAGCGTCAACCCGAGCTCCTGCAGGAGCTTGATGTCGCGCTCGAGCTGATCAATGACCGGGTCGATCAACACCGCCTCGCCGCTCGCCTCGTCGGCGAGGAGGTACGTGTACGTCCAGGTCTCGTGATCGAAGAGTTGCCGAAGTAACATGGATCGCCTCCTGACAGTCCCGTGGTGCATCCCGCAGACCGGGCCTAAGTCGCTGAATTAACAGCACTCGGGCGCCGCCGCAAACCAAGCCATCACAAAGGGCTGGCGGTTTGGCACCGGTGCTGCTTTGAATCAGCACGATGGACTCCTTCACACCCGTCGCCTCCACGCTCGGAGGCATGCTAATCGGCACTGCGGCTGCAGGTCTGCTCTTGTTTCACGGCCGGATCGCGGGCATCAGCGGTATCGCGGGCGGCATTTTTCGGCGCGAGCCGGGCGACATCTCCTGGCGGGTCATGTTCCTGGTGGGGCTTTTCGCCGCGGGCATGGCGTGGAGCCATTTTTTTCCCGAGGACTACTTCGTCGAGATCGAGCGCTCTACGGCGGCGCTGATCATCGCCGGGCTCGCCGTCGGAATCGGCACCCAGATCGGAAGCGGCTGCACGAGCGGGCACGGGGTTTGCGGCATCGGACGGTTTTCGAAGAGGTCCACCGTGGCCACGATCTCGTTCATGATCACCGCGGCGATCACGGTGTTCATCGTGAACGAGACGCTCGGGGGCTCGATATGAAAATCAAAGTTGGAGCGTTTCTCGGAGGCGCGTTGTTCGGCATCGGGCTCGCGATTGCAGGAATGACTCAGCCCGCCAAGATCATCGGTTTCTTTGATTTCGGTGGAAGCTGGGATCCAAGCCTGGGCTTCGTCATGCTCGGCGCGATACTGGTGTACACGCCCATTTATCGCTGGGCCATTCGCACATGGAAAAGGCCGATCTGGGCGCCCGCATTTTCGCTGCCGACCCGCAAAGACATCGACGGTCGTCTCATCCTGGGCTCGGCGATATTCGGCATCGGCTGGGGGCTTGGCGGCTACTGTCCCGGTCCTGCGTTCACCTCGGTGGGGGCCGGCTCGGAAGAGGCCTTCACCTTCGGTGCTGCGATGCTGGTCGGCGTGGGCGCCTATCAGCTCTTCACACGAGCGCGGGAAAACCGCACCGGTGCACCCGCAGACCAGCAGGCTGTCGCCATGACGGACGGATGAGTCAGCGGGCGGACGACTATGACGAATGGAGGAGGAGCGCCGAGGCGGCTGCAGACCGAAGCGGCGCGGAAGCCTGGCGCGCCGATCCGTCGTCCCCGGTCTACGACGCCGCGCTTCTTTGCCAGCATACCGACGAGCTCAGGCGTACGCGCGAGGCGGGTAAGGCGGTAGCGCTCATCCCACTGTTGCAAGAGGCCTTGTACCGTCACCTTGGCGATCTGGCCGACCTCCGACTCTATGCGGTGACGCCGCTCGGGACGAAGCATGTCGTCGAGGCGTTTTATGCCGAGGCGCTCGCGTGCATCGCCTACCTGGCAAACTCCGATGAAACCGGCATCGATCCTGCCGTCACCTTGGCTGGCTTCCGCAAGGCGGCGCACATCTTTGGGCGCTCGGCTCTCTTGCTTTCGGGGGGAGCGACGCTCGGGTTTTTTCACCTCGGTGTGGTCAAGGCCTTGTTTGAGCACGGCCTCTTGCCCGATCTGATCTCGGGCGCCTCGATGGGGGCGTTGATTGCGTGCGGCACCGGCGTTCGGACCGACACGGAGATGGCGGCCCTCTTCAAAGACACCCGCGTATTGCGCACCGATGCGGTGAAGCGTCTTCCGCCCAAGCGAGCCGCGGCGGAGCGCGCCATCTATGATCCAGCCCGTCTAGAAGAGGTCGTCGCGCACAACTGCGGAGACTACACGTTCCAAGAGGCCTACACCCGCACCGGTCGGACGGTGAGCATCAGTGTCTCCCCGACACGCCAGCGCCAGAAGCCACGGGTGCTCTGTTACTACACCTCGCCCAACGTACTGATGAACAGCGCAGCCGTTGCTTCGGCGTCGATTCCAGGTGCATTCCCCGGCGCAAAGCTCAGTCAGCGCTTGCCCTCCGGCGAAACCGTCCCGTACATGGGCACCGAAACCTGGATTGATGGCTCGCTCAAAGGCGACCTCCCGATGCGCCGCCTGAGCCGACTGCACAACGTCAATCACTTCATCGTCAGCCAGGTCAACCCGCACGTCGCGCCCGTCCGCCGCGTCACCGGCAAGCGCGGCGTGGTTCCGTTCGTCTCCGGCGCCATCGTCTCGAGCGTGCGCGCACAGGTCGTCCATCAGCTCGAGCTCGCCCGCGAATTCACGCAAAGCACCCCGCTCTACGCACCCATCGACCTCGCGCACTCGCTCGCGGGACAAGCCTACAGCGGCGACATCGACATCTACCCCCGCCTCCGTCCGATCGCGCTGCTTCGCGCGATGTCCAACATCTCCCACAAGGAGCTCGAGGCCCACATCCGCGAAGGCGAACACGCCACCTGGCCCCTCCTAGCCCGCATCCGCGACCAGACCTGCGTCTCCCGCGCCCTAGACGCCGCCATTAGGGGACACGCTCCCCCCTCAGCAGCCCTCTAATTTCAAGCACTTAGCGGGCACAACGCGCAACGCGGTCTTCGCGCCAGGGCGACGCCCCTTCGGCTCACGCGCCGAAGCCGCGCTCTTCGTCGATGCGGACTTCTTGGGATTGCCCCCGGTGACGCCTGTAGATGTCCAGCACCCACCGACAACCAGGGCGATCGATGATCGACTCTCGCAGCTCGACGAGCGCTGCGGGCCACGGTTCAGGTAGGGGGTATGGGAACTCAGGAGGCCGGAGGATTGCCGTCATGACCGCCGCTGCGGTGAGATCCGCGATCGTGAATCGATCCCCAACGAGGTAGCCGGCGGCGCCGATCTCCGCCTCGATCCGATCGATGTGCTGGCCGAGCCTCGTCCGCGCAGCGGCCACCTGGGTCGGTCCGACACCCATGTTCCATCGAAAGGCCGGTCGTATGGCTGGAAACGAGGTCCGCCACAACCACTGCGTAAATGGACGAAACCCATCGGTCGCCAAGCGGGCGCATTCGTGTGTGTCGTCGATGTACGTAGACCAAAACAGGCGCCTGAGATCGGGCGCAACCTGCTCGTCGAAGTGATCCTCGAGCGCAAGCGCGCGAGCACGATCGGAAGCGGAGCTTGGGTAGAGCGCTGGCTCGGGTCGCAGACGCTCGAGCTCGGCGATGATCGCGGTGGAGTCGTGCAGCGCCCGGCCCTCCAGGACGAGCACCGGCAGCCGGTTCTGCCCGGTGAGCCATCGCGTCCTCGGTATGTGGAATCCGGCGACAAGCGCCGTGCGACGGTGCGGCCAGCGCTTGAAGTCGAGCGCCCACCGAACCTTCTCGTTGTAATGAGAGACAGGGAAGTGAAACAGCTCCGGGGTTGTCATCGACGCGCCCACGTGATGTTCCAATCCTAAGGCGTCTGGATTGGGAACGCGACGAGCTCCGTGTCTCGCGTCGGCCTCAGCACCGAGGCCGAGCCTTCGCCCATGGTGCAGTCGAGGGCCGCCGGAATGATGCCGCCCAGCATGACGCGAACGCTGTTGGATGTCGGCTCGTCGAAGAGCGATGAGGGGAGGATCCACCTTCCACGGCCCGGACCGCCCGATTCGTCGAGCACAGCCCCCGTGCTTGCATCGTCCCAGCCGAAGAGCACGGTTCCCGACTCGTCGGCCAGGTAGCCCTCAATATCCGCTTTGAGCGCCAATGGGACCGGCCCTGCCACGCAGAACCCGTTCAAGGCGCACTGAGATCCGGGCCCGGTCTTGCCCCTGTCGTCACAGAACCCACCGGGATTGCAGTCGCTGCTCGTGGGGGTGTCGAGGAACTGCCCACACACGTTGGCCGGGTCGGGGCTGCCACCCAGTCCCGTGCAGCCCTCGTTCGACCCATCCGGATTGTCGTCGGTTTCGGAGCACCTGGGAAAACGCGGTCCCGCGTTCGGGCCGTTGTGTCCGTGCTCGTCGTAGGCACACGTCCGCGCAATCGGCTCGTTGGTGAGGACTACGTCCATCGCCCCAGGCGCCACGCCGCTCCGCACACGCACGGT
Organism: Polyangiales bacterium; assembly: GCA_049691835.1. GTDB lineage: Bacteria > Myxococcota_A > Polyangia > Polyangiales > Houyiibacteriaceae > SG8-38. The sequence goes on along the minus strand of JBAVOF010000289.1, from coordinate 1,093 downwards.
CGCCTGGACGTCAAGCACGTTGGATCGCTTGGATCCGCCCACCAACGCTCCCTGGGCCTGGTCCAACAGGTACTCGTCGAATATGACGGTTCCGCTGAAGACAGCCCCAAACGGTTCACCGCCGAGGATGGGTCCGGGGTCGACCGTCAGCTCCCAAGTGACGAAATAGAGGTCCGGCGTCACGCTGTTGGTGCATCCCAGCGTGAGCGGCCTGGTCGCGGCGGGCAGGTCGCTGATCCCCGAACCCCCAGTCGCTCCGGTCCCCAGGTCCGGCATGGAGCTGACGTCGGAGCAACCCATGAGCCAACCCAGCTCCAAACAAAGCGCCAATACAAAAGCAAAGCGGAACATGGCGCACCCTCCGACCTTCGAGAGGTTCACCGAACAGTCAAGCGAAGCGCCAGCATGCGCGTCCACTCGAGCCAGAGTCAAGCGCGGGCTTTGCGATGCCGGACACAGGAGTTGACAGCGATCTGGATCGGCGCATTGATCGTATCCGGCCAGGCAGGAGCCAATGCCACGATGAGCCATCGACGTTTACGCCTCGCATCCAAGTTGCCGATGCTGGGGTTGTGGATCGCCTGCGGGGCACTTGCGCATTGCATTCAGCTCGACGACCCCGCGAGCGGCGGCGTGCCAAAGTCCTGGGGAACGGCGGAGCGGATCCATGACGAGGGCACCGATCCGGACGTCGCAGCCGGCTCGGGGCGCGACGTCGTTGCGACCTGGTCTCAATTCGATGGGGTTTGGTCCAGCAGATACACGTCGACCAACGGCTGGGGAACCGCCGTGCTCATCCGAGCGTGGCCCGCGGAGCTCGGACCCACGACCGTCGTCATGGATGGAGGCGGCAACGCGCTTGCGGTCTGGTCGATGTTCTATGCGAGCAGCAACATCTATGCCGACGAGTCCAACACTCGCGGTCAATGGGGTTCTTCGCGATGTATCGACGACAACAGCGGCGAGGCGTTTGATCCGCGGCTTGCAGTGAGCGTGGATGGGCGCGCCGTGGCGGTCTGGGTTCAGTCCGATGGCACGCGCGACGACATCTGGTCGAATCGCTACACCCGCGCCGACGGTTGGAGCTTTGCGC